>JAZUPX010000051.1:0-10478 GCA_045605405.1 Clostridia bacterium | reverse complement strand
AACCCTAAAATTACATTCCCTTGTGGAAATCCTGACTGCAAGAAAGAGCATGCATTCAAAACCAAAGATGTGTTTAAAAACAAAACATACAAATTTGAGTGCACTGTTTGTGGCAATAGCACAGAAGTAGATACAACCAAGTTTGTTAAAGATTTTGTTACGCAGTTAAAGAAATTAGGGGTTACTGTGAAATAATATGGAGATAACAAAAGACACCTTATTAAAGGTGTCTTTTGTTATTTGGCGGAGATGCAGAGATTTGAACTCTGGCGCCGGGATTGCCGACCTACTGCATTTCGAGTGCAGACCCTTCAACCACTTGGGTACATCTCCAGATATGTTGATTCGCTCCGATTTGACGGAGAAAAAACTGAGCAAATTATGAATTTTTGTTAGAAAAATGTTAGAAATGGCTAGAAAAACCGCTAGATAAGGGTGTAAAAACAAGGTTTGAACCTCGCCTAAACCCGCACGGTTAAGCCGTTTGTAGAGGTACAGTTACAGTGCAACCGAGGGGATTTCGAGTGCGTCCCGTTATGACTACTTTGATACTCTCCGTATTTAATTCTTCTTTCCTGCCCGGAGGGAGGTAAAAAAGTCTTTCAACATAGAGGAACATTCCTCTTCCATAATTCCCCCATAGACATTAGTGGTACTTCCGAAATAGGATTTGGAAAACAAATCGATTCTGCCGCCTGCTGCACCGTATTCAGGGTCATAGGCACCGAAATACACGCTGCGCATACGGGAGTTTATTATTGCACCGCTGCACATTACACACGGCTCTAATGTTACATACAAATCACAGTCGGTCAATCGCCAGTCTTTCAAAAGCTCGCAGGCTTTTCTAATTGCAACAATTTCCGCATGAAGCGTAGGGTCGTGAAGTTCGTTACGCACATTGTGTCCGGTTGCGATTACTTTGCCATCCTTAACCACAACTGCACCCACGGGCATCTCCCCTTCTTTTATTGCTTTATGAGCCTCTGCAAGTGCAACTTTCATAAACTTGTTTTCCATATAACACCTCGTTTATAGTACCACAAATGGCACTATAAGTCAAGAAAATAGCGGTGTAAAAAATGACTTTTTTACACCGCCATTTTTTAGTTTAAGTTATCTATCTCTGCCTGTACCATTTCCTTGGTAACGGTCAGGACACTTGTGAAACGGCAATTAAGAGCCTTTTCAAAATTCTCAAGTGCTTTCTCTTTTTCACCAAGCGCTTTAAGCACCAGACCGAAGTTATAGTACGGCATAGGAGTAACAAAATCGGTTACTAAGAGTTTTTCGTAAACTTCCTTTGCCTTTTCGTATTCACACATTTTAAGGTATGTTTCACCGAGATTATCAGCAATGGTCTTGTCAGAATCATTATAGTCATAAGCTTCAAGCATAAAATCAACTATATTATCATAATTGCCGTCTTCCTTGGCTCTTTCAAGATAGAACACACCAAGTGTACCATAGGTATTTGATGCAGGTTTTTCCTCATGAACCTCCTCCAACGTTTCAATGGCTTCATTAAGGTCGCCCTCTTTCCATATCAATACGGCAAGATTGTGTTTTGCATCAAGCTTTTGTGCTCTTGAAACTGACCTTGAGTTGATAATTTCATAGAGAAGCCTTTTTCCCGTTTTAAAATCATTTTCACGAAGGCAAAATGATGAGTACTGAATCTTGCACTCGGGAGTCATTGAACCTGTTTTGTGTGCGATTTTGAAATACTTCTCGCCTTTTTTTGCATCACCTTTTATATAATATGTCTGCACGGCAAAATACGTAAGAAGTGCCGCACGGCGAATCCAAATAAAAATTAACAATATTGCGGCACCCGTTCCGACAGCCGCAAGTGTTCCGAAGCTACCATTCACGTACCAGAGAAACAGTGCAAGTAATAAACCGTAAATCAAAGACTTCATAACTACACCTTCTTAGAATTCTGCGGAACCTGTTGTTCTTGGGAAACTCAGCGCATCACGAATGTTCTGAATGCCTGTAATGTACATAAGTGCCCTTTCAAAGCCAAGACCAAAGCCTGCGTGTTTAGCTGTACCATAACGGCGAAGGTCAAGATACCACCAGTAATCCTTGGGGTCAAGACCGAGTTCTTCCATTCTCTTTTCAAGGAGGTCAAGACGCTCTTCTCTCTGGCTTCCGCCGATGATTTCACCAACGCCGGGAACAAGACAGTCCATAGCGGCAACGGTCTTTCCGTCGTCGTTCAGACGCATATAGAATGCCTTGATGTCCTTGGGATAGTCCATAACGAATACGGGACGCTTGAAAATCTTTTCTGTAAGATAACGCTCGTGTTCTGTCTGAAGGTCAATCCCCCACTGGACGGGATATTCAAACTTTTCACCGCTTTCCTGAAGAAGCTTGATAGCCTCTGTATAGGAAACTCTGCCGAAGTCTGAATTAAGGACTGTATCAAGTCTTTCAAGAAGAGTGTTATCAATAAATTTGTTGAAGAACTGCATTTCCTCCGGAGCGTGGTCAAGCACATACTTGATTATATACTTGAGCATATCCTCTGCAAGCTGAGCGTCATCCTCAAGGTCTGCAAATGCAATTTCCGGCTCAACCATCCAGAATTCCGCACCATGACGGGGAGTGTTACTTCTTTCCGCACGGAATGTAGGACCGAATGTATAAACACCGCCAAGTGCCATTGCATGAGTTTCTACGTTAAGCTGACCGCTTACCGTAAGGCTGGTGGGCTTACCGAAGAAATCTTGAGAAAAATCAACTGTGCCATCTTCATTACGGGGAGGATTCTCAATGTCGAGAGATGTTACTCTGAACATCTCCCCTGCGCCCTCACAGTCGCTTGTTGTGATGATGGGAGTATGAACGTATACGAAGCCTCTTTCATTGAAAAAAGAATGAATTGCGTATGCAAGGATACTTCTCACACGGAAAACTGCTGAGAAAGTATTTGTTCTGGGACGAAGATGCGCAATTGTACGAAGATATTCGTTGGAATGACGCTTCTTCTGGAGAGGATAGTCGGGGGTTGACTCACCCTCAATTTCAGCAATATCTGCATTAAGCTCGAAAGGCTGCTTTGCATCGGGAGTAAGTACAATGCTACCCTCAAAATAAACTGCACTGCCTACATTGAGAGATGCAATTTTGTCATAGCAGTCAAGCTTGTCTTTCTCAATTACAACCTGAAGGCTGTCGAAAAAGCTGCCATCGTTGATGGAAACGAAGCCGACATTGTTATTAGCACGGATTGAACGAATCCATCCTGCTACACGCACCTTTTCCCCGTTTTTGAGGTCGGTGCTTCTGTAAAGCTGTTTTATAGTTGTACGCTTCATAATATTTACCCTTTCTTAGTCTATTATATATGCCTAGTCTATTATAATCGTATGTGTTCTCTCAAACACACCGTTCTTTTCAAGTTTATTGATTCCGGGCTTTTGGGAGATTTCCCTTGGCTCACCCACATAGTCGGGGAGTCCGCACCAAGGCTCAATACAGAAAAATTCCGAGCCGGGTTCTTTCCATATGAGAATATTATCAATTTCCGAAAATTCTACGCTGATACTCTTCTCTGAACCTTTCTTTCTGAGTGTAACACACTTAGACTCAGAATTTAAGAAGATGTAGGTATCAAGCTCCTTAAACTTCTCGTCGGTAAAAGTAAGTGCACCGTTTACATATGCCATATCTTCGGTTTTACCGTTGAGGAGAGGTCCGTCAAGAAGATAGTTTACAAGAGGCTCGTTCTTGTCAAAGAACATCTCGTAATCCTCTGTTTTACCTTCGCAGTTGTACGCCTCGTGAGAGCCGATTGAAAAATACATATCCCCATCGGTTTTATTGTTAACAGCATATGTAACGGAAATTTTATTTCCTTTCAGTTCGTATATAACACGAAGCTCAAATTCAAAGGGGTATATTTTCAGGGTTTCGGAGTCAGATTTCAGGAGGTAGACTGCACGCACCCCGTCTGAAGTTTCAAGAGTAAACTCTTTTTTCCTTGCAAACCCGTGAGGAGTAAAGTCAAACACCTTCCCGTTGTGAAGATACTTGCCTTCACTAAGGCATCCGCAAGTGGGAAAAAGAAGAGGTGCCTGACCATTCCACCATTTAGGGTCGCCCTGCCACAATCTTTCTTCACCGTTATTTTGTTTTATGCTTTTAAGTTCAGCACCGAGAGTGCTGATTTCGACTGTAAGACAGTCATTTTTTAATATTGTACGCTTATCCAACTGAGACCACCTCAAAGCACATAGTATGTAAAAACTGTCACACCCGGGCAGAGCCGGGGTGTGACAGTCAACACGAAGCCTTAATTATTCTTCGCAACAATCGCTGCAATTTTCACAATCGCAGTCAAACTCGATTTCAATTTCTTCGTTACAGCCCGGGCAAGTAATCTTATCGCAATCCTCTAATGTTTCAAGGTCAAGATAAATCAAATCACCGCAATTGGGACATTCAACGCTGAACTCGTCATCTTCGTCAAAATCATCTTCGTCCTCGTAGAAAATATCCTCGATTTCTGCAAGGTCCTCATCAACTTCGTCAAGCTGTGCCTGCATTTCATCCTGATACTCTTCGATTTCGTCAATTTCGTCTGCAATATCTGCAATAGCTTCAACAAGTGCCATGAGAAGCTTGCCTTCTTTAGTGGTTTCGTCTATATCGAGACCTTCTGCAAGGCCGCCGATATATGCCATTTTTTCTGTTAAATAGCTCATATTAACCTCCAAAAATTTTATTTTTTATGCACGACCAAGGTATTCACCTGTACGGGTATCAACCTTGATTACTTCGCCGTTGTCAATGAAGAGAGGAACCATAACAACTGCACCTGTTTCAAGTGTAGCGGGCTTTGTAGCACCTGTTGCTGTATTACCTGCAAAGCCGGGTTCTGTTTCTGTGATTGCAAGCTCTACAATGTTCGGAGGCTCGATAGCGAAGATATTTCCCTTGTAAGAAAGAATCTTAACCTGCATATTCTCCTTAACGAACTTAAGAGCATCGCCAAGCTGATCCTGGCTAACAGGAATCTGCTCGTAACTTTCGGGGTCCATAAAGTAGAAAAGATCACCGTCGTTGTAAAGATATTCCATATCTCTACGGTCAATATGTGCCTTGGGCATTTTATCTGTGGGGTTGAAAGTCTTTTCAACAACACCGCCGGAAATTACGTTCTTAATCTTTGTTCTTACGAACGCTGCACCTTTACCGGGTTTAACATGCTGGAATTCGATAATCTGATAAACGCTTCCATCATATTCAAAAGTTACGCCGTTTCTAAAATCGCCTGCTGAAATCATTATAATACTTTCCTTTCGTATATAAAATTACCTATGATATAGTTTACAACATTTTCCTTAAAATATCAAGTGTTTTTTTAAATAAGTTTCAAGAGAGTTTCTCCCCCTGCAATATACTCATCGGCAAGAATTTTCATTTCTTCCTGACCATAATTGTATTCGTCGTGAATGGCAACAGTTCTCATACCAATTTTTCTGGCTGTTTTTATGGCAGTAAGCGAATCCTCAAACACGCAGGTTTCCTCTTTTTTTGTACCGAGATACTCCATTGCTGCAAGGTATATGTCCGGTTCTTCCTTGCCCTTTCCAAACTTCTCACACGAAAAAACTTCAGAGAAATAACCTTCTATATGGAGATCGGTAAGAACTAACCTGATATGCTCCTTTGTAGATGCCGAGGCAATGCACATTTTAATGTTTTTATCTTTGCAGTATGCCAAAAATTCCATTACTCCATTCTTTAATTTAACATCCGTTACATAGAATTTTCCAAGCATATCAAGGGCATAGTCTGCAAGAGTGCCATCATTGGGGGTAATATGATAAATGGAGTTAAGATAACACATACTGTCGAAAAGAGTCATAGTACGCATATTTTTATCTTCCTCATCAGTTGGACGAAAGAATTTTCCACCCAGAAAATCCTCCCCTATCCTTTTCCAAAGTACATCCCAGAAAATCAGTGAATTAATCAAGGTGCCGTCCATATCAAAAATTGCACCTTTTATTTTGTCAATCATATTCTAATCACCTCGTTATTTCAGTAAATATCCCCTTGTAAATGCTGATGGCTTCACAATACCCATTTTGCCTGTATACATTTTAACTGTGTTTTCCGTTTCTTCGCCTGTTTCGGTTGTGAAAACCAATCTAATTCCGGCTACACCGCTTTTCCTCACTTCATTCAGCTTATCGGCCATAAAGGTAATTCGCGAATTAAGCACGGTATTAAGGTGCGAATCCTTGTCACCGATAATTGTGAATTCTGCACCTGTTTTGTCCTTTATACTGATAGGCTTTGTGCAGTCACACTTGCCTGTTATTCCGCGGATAAGACAAGCACGGCTTGTCATAACTGTCTGGTAGCCGTGGCAGAGTATTTCACAATGGGAGTTTGTTTTTTTCACAATCTCCTTGACAGCACCGAGGGAAAGTTCGGGAGAAAGAGTGAGAGTATCACAATAGTCAAAGCAAGATGCACTGACACTGTTATATATGTTATTGCTCCAATCGGCACACACACGCCTGCCATTTTTTTTTGAAAGGGCAATCATACCTGTTGTAGATGCATACACGCCATACTCTGCAGGTATTTCAGCGAGCTGTTTTTCTACGCTTTTTTCATCCAGTACAACCTTTGGTAATACTACATAGCACCTCTTGTCGGGGGTTATTTTCTTCCACAAAGAGAGGGGGACCAATACGCGGTCTGCGTCCTTCACGGCATCAAACTGTTCTAAAGTCATAACCTCCGCGGCAACATAGGGGGATATTTTCTGTTTGTTTATCTCCGTAGGATACGCAAAGGAGAATGTAGTTCTTGGAACAACCTCTCCCCTTTTATCCTGAAGAAGCTCGGCACATTCCCTGCGAAGACGGTTAAGCTCCGACACGGGAAGAGTAATATTTTCATCTGCTGAAAATTCAAAATTATGAAGTTCAAAGGGGGTTTGTCCCATTTTCCCGATTTGTGCACGTGCACGTTCTTCACTGAGAGGTGTATTCTGTGCCGCCTCACCCTCTGCACCAAGTACTTCAACCGTAAATTCTCCGTCGCTGAGGGTAAGGACTGAGGGACTTGCGGAATTTAGTTTTAAAGAAGCATCCACGGGGATTTTCTTGTTTTCGACACCCTCACGGAAAGAGTTTCTCGCTTCTTTCAAAACGGTATCGTCCGCACGCGAAGAAATATTGTCGTTGCTCAATGTATAATTCATCATTTCAGGTGTATTCTGACCTGCAAAATACGCCTTTGTAAATCCGTCACCACGGACAAAAATCTTCTTCAGTTTATCCTCGTCCTCATTGGAAATACTGTCAAAAGAATCAAGGTATTTTCTGTATATTCCCGTTACGGTTGCTACATATTCGGGGCTTTTCATTCTGCCCTCTATTTTAAAGCTAATGACACCTGCATCTGCCATTTTTTCAAGGTCGTCGGCAAGACACAGGTCACGTGGGCTCAAAAGATATCCTTTGTTTTTACCGCAAGAGTACATTTGTCTGCAGGGTTGGGCGCACATTCCACGGTTACCGCTTCTGCCCCCTATAAATGAGGACATAAGACATTTTCCCGAAAAACTGATGCAGAGAGCACCGTGAGCAAATGCCTCTATTTCCGCACCTGTTTTGGTATATATGTGGTTAATTTCTTTTTCCGATAATTCACGGGATAAAACCACACGGGAAAATCCTCTGTCCTGAAAATCCTTTACGTCATACATATTACTTGCAGTAAGCTGTGTACTGGCATGTATGGGCATATCGGGACATACTGTTTTTGCCATCTTTGCCGCACCTAAATCCTGTATTATGAGAGCATCCACACCGTTTTCTGCAGCCTTTACAACGGCCTTTTCAAAAAGAGGAAGTTCATCTTCCCCAATCAGAGTATTGAGGGCAAGAAAAACACGCACTCCGCGAATATGACAGTAGCGGACTGCCTCCTTTATTTCTTCCCATGTGAAGTTTGCGGCATTTTTCCTTGCGCTGAAGGACTGTTCGCCCAAATATACCGCATCAGCACCGTTTTGCACAGCGGCAACAAGGGATTCCCATTTTCCTGCAGGGGCAAGAAGTTCAAGTTTATTTTTCATAAGCACAATACAACCGACACGCCCATAAGGATGTGCCGGTCTCCTTTAATTATTTATTTTTAAGTTCTGTTTCAAGCTTCACCACATTCATCTTGAGCGATTGGTTTTCTGCGCGAATACGGGCAAGTTCAGCATTGAGCTTATCAAGTGCGAGCTTGCTTCCTCCGGCTTCTTCAGCGTATTTTAAAAGCTGTGCACGGAGCTTTTCATTATCATCCTGAGCCTGCATATACTCGTCACAGATGTTTACAGCCGTAAGAACTGCTGCCATAGAGGTAGAAAGTCTCTTATCACGGGTAATAAGGTCTCGCATCTTTTTATCAACATGATATGCCACGTGGCGGACATATTCCTCATCTGCCTCACAGGAAATTCTGTACTCTGCACCATTTATTTTAACAACTGTGGTATTCTTCTTTTCTTCCATAGTAATTCTGCCTTTCAGTAACATTATTGTTAATTATAACTTATTTTAAGGCAGATTTCAACAGTTTTTAGTTTGATTTTTTACATATTGTGATTTATATTCTTGTAAAGCGAACTGTTTTGTGGTAAAATACCCAAGTATAAAATGCAAAGCATACCATATTGGTGCCCACAATGCTGAAACTGTGTACATATTTTCGTTTGTTACGGCAAGGATAATAATTGGAAACAGAAAAAAAAGTTTTCTTGCTGAAGTTACTGAAATCAAAGCCGTGCTTACGAGGGAAAGAATATAGACAAGCATCCTCAAATCCTCGGAAAATACAATAAGGAGCACATCACACAGCATTACAGCAAGAGGAATTTCCCATAAAAAATTTCTGTCAATTTTAAAAAAGGACATCAATAGAAATACGGGAACAAACCCAAGCCATATATTTTTAAGTTTTAAAAAATAACAAATAATAAAGGTAATTGCAATATAAATTATTTTTCGCATATTAAATTCCCCTTTCCCCATTATTATTTACCGGGAAATATATTCTATACGGAGGTGTTTTCGGTGCACGAAACAGAAAAAGAAATTGAAAAGGTAATACTTTGCGGAGTTCACACGGGGGCACTCAACACGCTTGAAGACACTACCGAGGAATCTATGGCAGAACTTCGCGAGCTTGCCTATACTGCACAGGCGGAAGTTGTAGGTGAAATGATTCAGAACAAGGATCACCCTGAAGCATCAACCTATTTCGGTGAGGGTAAAATGGAAGAGCTTCGCATTGCGGCAGAGTCGCTGGGTGCAACACTCCTGATTTTTGATGATGAACTGACAGGAAGTCAGATTCGTAACATTGAAAACTACACTCACATTCGTACCATTGACCGAAGCACTCTGATTCTTGATATTTTTGCACAGCGTGCCATTTCAAAAGAGGGTAAGATTCAGGTAGAATTGGCACAGCTTAAATATTCTCTGCCCCGTCTTTCCGGAATGGGTGTTGAGCTTTCACGATTGGGCGGCGGTATCGGTACAAGAGGTCCCGGTGAAACAAAGCTTGAAAGTGACAGACGGCATATCCACAGAAGAATAAACTCCCTTGAGGCGGAGCTTAAAGAGATTCAGGCACACAGAGAACTCCAGAGAAGCCGAAGAGAAAAAGACAACGTAGTTGTTGCCGCATTGGTAGGATACACAAACGCAGGCAAAAGCACAATTTTAAACTATTTTACCGAGTCAGACGTTCTTGCTGAAAATATGCTCTTTGCAACGCTTGACCCCACAATGAGAAAGCTTTCACTTCCTGACGGAAGAAATGCCGTTATAGTGGATACGGTAGGTTTTATCCGCAAGCTTCCCCATCATCTAATTGAGGCATTCAAATCCACACTTGACGAGGCGGTTCTTGCCGATGTTCTGATTCACGTAATCGACTCTTCAAATCCCGAAATGTACAGTCAGATGAGGGTAGTTGACGATTTGATACAGACACTTGGCTGCAGGGCACAAAGAATTATCGCAGTATTTAATAAATGTGATGTTGCTCCTCCACTTTCCCCCAGACCTGAAGGGAATTACACGGATTTTGTATCGGTAAGTGCAAAAAGCGGAGAGGGTATGGATGAACTTATTGAGCTTCTTAACGATGCTCTCCCGGGAAAGAAAAAAGAGATTGAAGTTCTTATCCCCTATTCTGACAGCAAAACTGCCGCAACACTTCACGACAGTGAAGTTATACTGGAGGAAAGCTACGAGCCAGAGGGTACAAAAATCCGTATTCTTGCGGATGAAGCACTCTATGCAAGATTAAAGAAATATATAGTTGAATGATTTTAAAAGGCGGTGACGGCAAATGGAAGATTATAAAACAGTATTAAAAGATGCGGAAGCGGAAATGATTGAACGGAAAAGCCGTTTTATAGGCTATTGCCGTCCCGT
>JAZUPX010000050.1:0-6608 GCA_045605405.1 Clostridia bacterium | reverse complement strand
TTTTCGGATGATGGGGCTATATCAGACTGGGCAAAAGCTGGAGTTGCATATGCAAGTTCCAGAGGATATGTAAATGGCAAAGGAAATAACATATTTGCTCCTAAAGAGAATGCTACCAGAGCAGAACTTGTACAGATATTTTTTAACATGTTGAAATAGCTGAATGCGTTAAGAAATAAAATCACTACACAATCGTACGTCTGAATAAATAAATTAAATTTAAAATCACCACCTGAATTGTTGGGAGTTCGGGAGGTGAAAATATTGATAAGAGTAATGGAAGATTCATTAGATATGCAAGAAAGAAATGTAGACAGAGATAATAAAATGATAATGTATATTGATAAGCTCGTAGACCTAATGAGGGAAGAGCCACAAAAAGAAGAAGTTATTATACGGTTGGAAGAGCTTAAGAGACGAATAACAAGAAAACAAAAATAAATAATAAATCTTAACAACTCCCAAAGAAAGACTGGTATAGGTGCGAATTTGCTCTCTATATCAGTCTTTTTTCATATTTTTAGAAAAAAAGGTTTTGCTTTTTCGTGAATTTTGAGGCATAATAAGTTTGGGAGCCATAATGTTAGTGTTGCACTACGATAATTGTTATGGGAGTTGTTGGATGATGGATAACAGGAAAATTGCAATTTATTCACGTAAATCAAAATTTACAGGCAAGGGTGAAAGTATAGAAAATCAGATTGAATTATGTAAAGCCTATATCAGAAGCAAGAACATAGGTATTAAAGACGAAGATATTTTGGTTTTTGAGGACGAGGGATATTCGGGAAAGAATATGAACAGACCCCAGTTTCAGTTAATGATGAAAGCTGCTAAGGAGAAGAAACTATCAGGAATTGTCTGTTACCGATTAGACCGTATCAGCAGGAATGTAGCCGATTTTGCACAATTAATAAATGAACTTAACGAATATGATATTAGTTTTGAATCAGTAAATGAAAAGTTTGACACATCAACTCATATAGGAAAAGCAATGATGTACATTTGTTCAATCTTTGCACAGTTAGAACGTGAAACGATTGCTGAAAGAATAAAGGACAATATGCACGAGCTTGCAAAGACGGGAAGATGGCTTGGCGGTGCTACGCCGACAGGATATGAAAGTAAAAAGATAGTTGAAAGAGTAAATGTAAACGGAAAGGATATGATGGCATATAAGTTAGAGCTTATCCCCGAAGAAGCAGAGATTGTAAAACTTGTTTTCAGCAAGTTCCTTGAATACAACAGTTTGAGCAAGACAGAGGCATATTTTTTGCAGAATAACATCAAGACAAAGAACGGAAAAGACTTTACAAGGTTTACATTTAAAGCAATTCTTCAAAATCCCGTTTATATGATTGCAGATAATGAGGCATGGCAATATTTTGAAAGCAAGGGTGTAGATATATATTCCGACAAAGAACAGTTTGACGGAAAGCACGGACTCATAGGATATAACAAAACATTGCAAAGATCAGGAAAAACCAATGTAATGCGTAGTATAGATGAATGGATAATAGCGGTAGGAAAGCATCAGGGAATTATATCGGGTGCAGACTGGGTTAAGGCACAAATGCTCCTTGAACAGAATACATCAAAGTCATACAGAAAACCGAGAAGTCATACCGCATTGTTATCGGGACTTTTGGTGTGCGGTAATTGCGGTGGCTTTATGCGACCTAAAATGTATAACAAAGATTATGAAGATGGAGAAAGACGATTCAGTTATCTTTGTGAAACAAAGGAAAAAAGCCAACAGCATAAATGCAAGATTAAAAATCCTAACGGAAATGTGTTAGACAGAGCGATTTGCGAAGAAATAAAAAAGCTGTCTGAAAACAGCAGTGAATTTGTAAAGCAGTTAGAGAATACCAAATCAAAGATAAAGTCTAACAGCGAAGAGCTTGATATACAGATTGAGAGCCTTGAAAACAGTATAGCTGATAAGAAAAAGCAGATTGATAATCTCATTACAAGCATTGCCAAACGGGAAGCATCAACCGATTATATAAACCAGCGTATTGAGAAATTGGATAAGGAAATCAAAGCATCAGAACAAAGGCTTGCCGATTTAAAAAATCTGACAGAGGAAAATGTATTGTCAGATAATGAGTTTGATGTACTGCGTGATATATTAAGTTCCTTTGCAAGTTCATTCGACACAATGAACATAGAACAAAAGCGGGCAGCTATAAGAACATTTGTAAAAAGAATTGTGTGGGACGGTGAAAACATTCATATGTACCTCTACGGAAGCGAGGAAGATGATGTTTTAAAAGAGCCGTCAAGAGGGGATAGAAAATGAAATACTTATGGCTATCAGGAAAGACAAAAAATTTGCCAATCAGGTGTCACTCAACGAACCGATAGGTTTTGACAGCGACGGAAACGAAGTGTCGCTGATGGATGTACTCCAGAGTGATACTGAGGATATCTGTGAAAAAATCGACAAGGAAAATATGATAGCATTATTATACAGAAAAATAAAAACGACTCTTGCGGAAAGGGAACAGCAGATTTTGTGCCTGCGTTACGGTCTTTTCGGGATGAAAGCCCTGCCCCAAAGAGAGGTTGCCGATATTTTAGGAATCAGCCGAAGCTATGTTTCAAGGATTGAAACAAAAGCTATTGATAAACTGTGCGAATAAGAAAGAGCGTGTGAATTTCACACGCTCTTTCTTATTCAGTACATAACTCTTCTTCGATTCTTAGAAGTCTGTTGTATTTACTTGTTCTGTCTGTTCGGGAGGGAGCACCCGTTTTAATCTGTCCTGCATTTACTGCCACGGCAATATCGGCAATTGTTGTGTCCTCGGTTTCACCGCTACGGTGGGAAATTATTGTGTTGTAACCGCTTCTTTTTGCAAGCTCTATTGCATCAAGGGACTCGGTAAGAGTTCCTATCTGATTAACCTTTACAAGGATTGCATTGGCAGAATTTTCATCAATACCCTTTTGCAGACGCTTGGTATTCGTTACAAAAAGGTCATCACCTACAAGCTGAATCCTGTTTCCGAGCTTTGCGGTAATTTCTTTCCAGCCATCCCAATCCTCTTCACTCATTGCATCTTCTATGGAGCAGATGGGGTAACGTTTTGTCCAATCCTCCCAGAAAGAAATCATTTCTTCGCGGGTAAGATAATTGCCCTGCTTCCAGAAAGAGTAACAACCCTCTTTGCCGTCGCTTTTTGCGGCTTCGTACATTTCGGTAGTGGCAGGGTCAAGGGCAATCTTGAAATCGTCCTCCATTTTATAGCCTGCCTTTTCCACGGCGGAGCAAATGGCTTTCAATGCTTCCTCGTCGTTTTCAAGGTTTGGTGCAAAACCGCCCTCGTCACCGACAGCGGTGGAGTAGCCCTTTTCTTTCAATACGCCTGCAAGCGTGTGGAATACCTCAACGCATTGCCTTAGCCCATCGGAATAGCTTTTTGCTCCTACGGGCATTATCATAAATTCCTGACAGCAAATGGAGTTACTTGCGTGTCTGCCACCGTTTATAATGTTCATCATAGGAACGGGCAGAATGTGGGCGTTTGTACCGCCGATATAACGGTATAAGCTTAAACCGAGGGAATTTGCCGCCGCCTTTGCCACGGCGAGGGATACGCTGAGAATTGCATTTGCACCAAGCTTGTGCTTGTTGTCACTTGAATCAAGACTGCACAAAAGTGCGTCAATTTTTCTTTGATTAAAAGGATTTGCACCTTTCAGCTCTTCATTTATGACGGTATTGACGTTATGAACAGCTTTCAGCACACCTTTTCCGCCGTAACGGTCCTTGTCCTTGTCACGAAGCTCATAAGCTTCAAATGCCCCCGTAGAAGCACCCGACGGAACTGCGGCGGTGGCAAAGGTGCCGTCATCAAGGAAAACCTCTGTTTCAATGGTGGGATTTCCTCTTGAATCCAGAATTTCCCTTGCGTGAACGAATGCGATTTCAGGATAAAATAGCATAAAAAAACAACTCCTTGTACAATATACATAAAGTATACCCCGACAAGGAGTTTGTTATACGTTTATTAAATTACGGCTTCACGCTGTTGTATACTCTGCCGCTTACCAGACTTCCCTGACGTGCCTCGATAAGCTCGCTGACCGTCACAAGCTGGAAATTATTCATAAGCAAGTGCCGAACAACGCTTTCGACCGCATCTGCCGTGGGCTGATGAATGTCGTGCATCAGGATAATTGCACCGTCGGTAGTTTTGCTTTGAACTGTTGCAAGCGTTTTTGCAGGATTGCGGTGCTTCCAGTCAAGCGTGTCGACAGACCACATAATTGCAGGCATCGGAATACAGTTAAGCACAGTTTTGTTATATGAGCCGTACGGCGGTCTATAAAGTCTGGGATATACTCCCGTCGCGTTGTAAACTGCCGTGTTGGTTTGGGTTATCTGCTGAGAAATAGTTGATGTGGAGGAGCTTGTCAGATTTACATGGCTCCATGTATGGTTTGCAATTTCGTTGTTAAGCTGAACTGCTCTTTTCATAACAGATGCGTAACCAGATACACTTTTGCCCTGCACGAAGAATGTGGCACGTGCGTTATATTTTTCTAATATTGATAAAATTCTGTCGGTATGTTTTCCGGGACCGTCGTCAAAAGTAATGGCAACCATCGGCCGTGTCTTGTCAACCCTCGAAGTACCGCCAAGATACCAGCCTACTGCCTTGTAAGCCTCCACCTGTGCGTGGGGAACGTAAATAAATTCCCCTGCAGCGGAAAACATAAGCTGCATAACATCATTCTTGCTTGTGGAAAGACCGTTTGCCTTTTCCGCTTCCACATTTGCCTTGAATACAGTATGCTCATTACCCTCGGCATCATACATTATAACAGTAACATCGGAAATGTTGTAATACCAACCAACGGAATGCTGTGCCTCGGCTCTGTCCTTGTAGACCTGCATTGTTCTGCCGTCAGCGGCATACATTGTAATCATTACCTCGTCCTTGGTGTTGTACCAGCCAAGGTCAAGATATGTCTGTCTGTAAAATTCGGGAATCTCCAGTGTTCTGCCGTCAGTTGCATAGAGTGTTATAATCTTCGCATCCTCGGGAGTTCTGAACCAGCCGACATTTATCCACTTTTCAACATCTTTCATAGGAACCATAATGGTTCTTCCGTCGGAAGCATACAGTACAATGTCCTGCGGTTGTGCAAAAGGTGTAAATGCCGTAAAAAGCAGAACGCAGGTAAGTAATATTGAGAATGTACGTTTGTTCATATATATGCCTCCTTTTTAAATTTTTTATACGTTGAAACGGAACAGAACAATATCTCCGTCCTGCATTACATATTCCTTACCCTCGCTGCGGACAAGACCTTTTTCCTTTGCCGCCGCATGGCTTCCGCATTCGATAAGGTCTTGGTATGCAACAACCACCGCACGGATAAAGCCCTTTTCAAAATCTGTATGGATTTTACCTGCCGCCTGAGGTGCTTTTGTACCTCTTGTGATAGTCCATGCTCTTACCTCGGGCTGACCTGCAGTAAGGTAGCTGATAAGACCAAGGAGTGCATAGCTCTTTTTAACAAGGCGGTCAAGACCAGACTCGTTAAGTCCCATTTCCTCCAGAAACATCTGCTTTTCTTCACCGTCAAGGGAGCTGATTTCCTCTTCAATCTGTGCGGAGATGGGAAGCACCTGCGCATTTTCCTGTGCGGCAATTTCTTCCACTTTTTTAACAAATTCGTTGTTTTCAATACCTGCCGCAAAATCACCCTCGGCAACATTTGCCGCATAGAGAACGGGCTTCATTGTAAGTAGTGAAAGCTCCTTAACGATTTCTGCTTCATCATCGGTGATTTCTACGCTTCTTGCACTCTTTCCGCTCTCTAAAGCTTCCTTGTATCTCTTCCACAGCTCAAGTTCAGCGGCATATTTCTTGTCACCCGATTTCATCATTTTCATAGTTCTGTCAATACGCTTGTCCACACTTTCAAGGTCGGCAAATACAAGCTCCAGATTGATTGTTTCAATATCTCTCTGCGGGTCAACACTTCCGTCAACGTGAACAATGTTTGCATCCTCGAAGCATCTTACAACGTGAACGATTGCATCAACCTCACGAATATGGGAAAGGAACTTGTTACCCAAGCCTTCGCCACGGCTTGCACCGCGTACAAGCCCTGCAATATCAACAAACTCCACAATCGCGGGAGTTACCTTTTCGGGATTGTGCATTTTTGCAAGGACATCCAGCCTTTCGTCGGGGACTGCAACAACGCCTACATTCGGCTCAATAGTACAGAAAGGGTAGTTGGCACTTTCTGCGCCTGCCTTTGTAATAGCGTTAAAAAGGGTGCTTTTTCCAACGTTGGGAAGTCCTACTATACCTAATTTCATAAAATTTTACATCTCCTTGGTTTTTTCGCGAAAAAACGATAAAAATATATACATTATTATATTACCATAGCCAAGAAGATTTATCAATAAAAATGTTATAAATTGTTGTATCTCGGGGTAAAATATGTATTTTTAAAATAAAAAAACGCAAACTCCGATTTGTTGCTACACAAATTCAGGTACATGGAGAGGTCCACTAATCACCGAATAGAGTCTGCGGTTTTACCAAGTCGGATCGTAGCCATGTCGTTCTGTGAGC
>JAZUPX010000049.1:0-13663 GCA_045605405.1 Clostridia bacterium | reverse complement strand
GGTACTCCCGTATTTGCAAGTACGTTTGCTATGTTTGCAGCAGGCAGAGCGTTTGACGCTGTAAGAAACTCTATCGGTTATCCCCACCTCAACGTAAAGATCGGTGCAACTCACGCAGGTATATCTGTTGGTGAAGACGGTGCTACACATCAGTGCCTTGAAGATATGGGTATTATGCGTACAATCCCCGGTATGGTTATCATTAACCCTGCTGACCACGTTGAGGCTATGGCGGCTGTTGAAGCGGCTGTTAAGTATGAAGGACCTGTATATCTTCGTTTCGGCAGACTTCCTGTTCCTCAGATTTATGATGAAAATACATACAAGTTTGAAATTGGCAAGGGCGTTCAGCTTGCAGAGGGTACAGACGCTACAATCATTGCAACAGGTCTTATGGTACCCTACGCTCTTGAAGCTCGTGAGCTTCTTAAGACAGACGGTATCGATGCAGCTGTTGTAAATATCCACACAATTAAGCCCATTGACAGAGAAATCATTAAGAAGGCTGCCCAGACTACAGGTGCAATTGTTACTGCAGAAGAGCATAATGTAAACTGCGGTCTTGGTAGTGCAGTTGCAGAAGTTCTTTGCGAAGAGTGTCCCGTTCCTATGCTCCGTGTAGGTACTCAGGATGTATTCGGTAAGAGTGGTAAGCCCTACGAACTTCTCAAGGAATACGGACTTTCTGCAGAAAATATTGCAGAAAATGTTAAGAAAGCTATCGCAATGAAGAAATAATCCCGAAGGGAATTATACTGATGAATGAACTTTTAAATAAGTTAAATACACAGCAGAGAGAGGCCGTTGAGTATATCAACGGTCCTCTTCTGGTATTGGCAGGTGCGGGCAGCGGTAAGACAAGAGTGCTTACCCACCGCATTGCTTATATGATACACGAAAAAGGAATATCTCCTTGGAACATCCTTGCAATTACCTTTACAAACAAGGCGGCACGTGAAATGCTTGACCGCGTGGAAAAGCTTGTAGGTGCTGATGCTAACGATATGTGGGTAAGGACATTCCACTCAGCTTGTGTGCGTATTTTACGCCGTGATATTGACAGACTTGGCTACGACACAAGATTTAATATAATCGATACAGATGACCAGAAATCTTTGGTTAAGGAATGTTTAAAGGAACTTGGGCTTGAAGAAAAACAGCTTTCGCCCAGAAGTGTGATGAGTGAAATTTCCTTTGCCAAGGACAACCTCATAACACCTGCAGAGTATATGCTTGACTTTGCAGACGATTACAGAAAAAAGCAGATTGCCAAGGTCTATGCCCTTTATCAGCAGAAGCTTAAAACGGCAAACGACCTTGATTTTGACGACCTCATTATGCTGACAGTAAATCTTTTTAAGGAAAATGAGGATGTCTTAGGATTTTACAGAAACAAATTTAAATATATCCTTGTTGATGAATATCAGGATACCAACAAGGCACAGAACGAGCTAATAATCCTTCTGGCAGGAGAACACCGTAACCTTTGTGTTGTAGGTGACGACGACCAGAGTATATATAAATTCCGCGGTGCGGATATTACAAATATCCTTGACTTTGAAAAGGCTTTTCCCGAAACTAAGACAATCCGTCTTGAACAGAATTACCGTTCAACGGAAAATATTCTTGATGCCGCAAACAATGTCATTAAAAACAACTATGGCAGAAAAGGGAAGAAGCTTTGGACAGACAAAGGAAAAGGAAATAAGATTTCTGTTTACAAGGCACAGAATGAACACGACGAAGCTTCCTACATAGCTGAAACAATGTCCGCTCTTGCTCGTGATGGTTACAGCTATAACGATATGGCGGTGCTTTACAGAGCAAATGCAACCTCCCGTGTCCTTGAAGAAGTTTTTATGCGTAAGGCAATTCCGTACAGGGTTTTGTCGGGACTTCGCTTCTATGACAGAAAAGAAATCCGTGATATGATTGCATATCTCCGTCTTATAAAAAATAACGACGACGATATAAGCCTTAAGCGTATTATAAATACGCCTTCAAGAAAAATAGGTAAGGTGACTCTTGATAAAATTTCTGCAGCGGCACAGCGTGAAAACTGCAGTATGCTTAAGGCTATTGAGTCCCACCGTGACGGCTTTGGAAACTCCGTTGCCGAATTTTACGACACTATCGCTTATCTTTGTGATTTTGAAAAGGAAAACAAAATCAGTGACCTCGTAAACGAGACGTTTGAAAAAACGGGCTATCGCAAATTCCTTGAAACAGACGAAAAAGGGGAAGAGCGTACAGATAACGTGTACGAGCTTATAAACGGCGCCGCAAATTACGAAGACAATAATGAAGAAGCTACGTTCCAAGACTATATGGATAATCTGGCTCTTATAAGTGATATAGATAACTATGATGAGGAGCTTGATGCCGCAATCTTTATGACAATGCACGCGGCAAAGGGACTTGAATTTCCGATAGTATTCCTATGTAGCTTTGATGAGGGAATATTCCCCAATATGGCAAGCTGTTACAGTAGTGAGGAACTCGAGGAAGAAAGAAGACTTTGTTATGTAGGTATTACCCGTGCACAGGAAATGCTTCATATAACAACTGCAAGCAGCAGAATGCTCTACGGTAAAACCTCGCCCTACAAGCCCTCAAGATTCCTTGACGAAATCCCGAATGAACTTTTAGATGTAACCGACAACACTCCAAAGATAAATGATAGCTGGCTGCCGAAAACGGAAAGCTATTCATATTCAGCAGCTTCGGAAAGCTCTCTTTTTGCAAGGAGTACAACAGCGCAGGTTAAATCAAGCGGTGAAACATTCCGACCGGGTGATACAGTAACTCATAAGAAATTCGGGCGAGGAATTATTATTGATGCAACTCCTGTGGGAAATGACATACATTACGAAATAGCATTTGAAAGTGTAGGTACAAAGCATCTTCTTGGTCTTTACGCAAAACTTCAAAGGTGTGATTAACTATGTATAACGATTTTGCCTATATTTATGACAAGCTTATAAATGATGTTGATTATAAGGAATGGGCAGATTACTATTTTAAAATATTTCAAAGATATGGCCTCGATCCCAAACTCGGTCTTGACCTTGGCTGCGGAACGGGAAATCTTACAGTAGAGCTTGCAAACCGTGGCATTGAAATGACAGGCGTTGACCTTTCTGAGGATATGCTGATGGTTGCCCGTGAAAAGTCGGATGGGTTAGATATTCTCTACCTTAATCAGGATATGACAGAATTTGAACTCTACGGTACTGTGGATTTCATTATTTCCAGCCTTGATTGTATTAACTACATAACCGACAAGAGAGATTTGCTTAAGGTTATGAAGCTTGCAAACAACTATCTTGGACCGGGCGGACTTTTTATCTTTGACATAAATACCCGCTATAAACTTGAAAATGTTATAGGTGATAACACATTTATCCTCGAAGATGATGACTGCTTCTGCTCGTGGCAGAACGAATATGACAAGCGGAGAAAACTGAGCGATTTTTACCTGACTTTCTTCTGTAAGAATGGGGAAGAATATACAAGGTTTGATGAGCATCATAACGAGCGTGCCTATGATATTGACGAAATAAAGGCTATCATCGAAAGCTCGGGAATGCGCCTTTTGAAGGTGTATCATGACCGTAGCTTTGAAAACCCGAAAAAAAACAGCGAGAGAGTATTCTTTGTAGCGCAGGAACAGGGGAAGTAAATATGATAATCGTAATAGGCGGCGGTGCGGCAGGTATGCTTGCTTCCATACGGGCAGCGGAAAAGGGTGCATCGGTAACACTTATTGAACGAAATAGCGATGTGGGGAAGAAAATCAGAATCACAGGCAAGGGCAGATGCAATGTCACAAATGCCTGTCCCACCGAAGAAATCTTTGAAAACATTCCCACAAACCACAGATTTTTATATAGTGCAATATATAGCTTTACAAACTATGATGTAATGAGCTTTTTTGAAGAGTGCGGTGTCCCCCTTAAAGAGGAAAGAGGTCAGCGTGTCTTTCCCGTAAGTGACAAGGCGGCAGATATTGTATCGGCACTCAGACGGAAAATGCAGGAGCTTAATATTTCTGTTGTAAATGGCAGAGTTACCGACATTATGGTAACTGACGGAAAAGTAAAGGGCGTGAAAACGGAAAAATCCACCTATTTCTGTGACAACGTGGTTATAGCAACCGGCGGAAAGAGTTACCCTCTTACCGGTTCTACGGGTGACGGATATGAAATAGCTGAAAAGCTGGGACACAGCATAAAACCCATCAAACCTGCCCTTGTACCGGTTGAAACCAAAGAAAGTACAAAAGAGCTTATGGGACTTTCACTCAGGAATATTTCAGTAACGGTTTTTGATTCCAAGGGAAAGAAAAAGTTCTTTGATTTCGGTGAAATGCTTTTCACTCATTTTGGACTTACAGGCCCCGTGATACTTTCATCAAGCAGTCATATGGGAGAAAATCCTGAAGACTGCCGTATAGAAATCGACTTAAAACCTGCTCTTGATGAGCAGACCTTGGATAAAAGAATACTTAGAGATTTTGAAAAGTACCAGAACAGAAACTTTGAAAATGCTCTTTCCGATTTGCTTCCCAACAAAATGATAGAATACATTGTGGAAAAATCAGGTATTGACCGATACAAGAAAGTAAACAGCATTACTAAGGATGAGAGAAAGACACTCCTCAACCTTTTAAAACACCTTTCATTTACCGTTAAGGGTTATCGCCCCGTAGCGGAGGCAATAGTAACCTCGGGCGGTGTGAATGTAAAGGAAATAAACGCATCAACAATGGAAAGTAAGCTTGTGCAGGGTTTATACTTTGCAGGAGAGGTTATCGATGTTGATGCATATACAGGCGGTTTTAATCTGCAGATAGCTTTTTCCACGGGCTACCTTGCAGGGGACAGTGCCGCAGAAAAGGAGCTTTCAGTATGACTAAAATAGCGATTGACGGACCTGCAGGTGCAGGAAAAAGCAGTATCTCCAAAAAAGTTGCCAAGGCACTCGGTTACATCTATATTGATACAGGTGCAATGTACCGTACGGTAGGGCTTAAAGCCGTAAGATGCGGTATTGATACAAAGGATAGCGAGGGTGTGGCATCAATTCTGCCCACGCTTGATATTGACATCAGGCATGAGGGCGTTGAGCAGCACATTTTCCTTGACGGAGAAAATGTGTCAGACCAGATTCGCACTCCTGAAATTTCAATGGCGGCAAGTAATGTTTCCGCAATTCCTGCCGTAAGAGTCGCACTTGTAGAACTCCAGCGAAAGCTTGCCGAAAATCACGATGTTGTGATGGACGGCAGAGATATAGGAAGCTTTGTTCTTCCCGATGCCGAAGTCAAGATTTTTCTTACGGCATCCGTAGATGCCCGTGCTCAAAGAAGATATAAAGAGCTTCTTGAAAAAGGCGAAAAGGTGGATTTAGGAGCTGTAAAAGAGGATATGATTCTTCGTGATAAGCAGGATTCCACCCGTGCAGTATCACCCCTCGTAGTGGCGGACGGTGCTACCGTAATTGATACCTCAAAGCTTAACTTTGAAGAATCAATAAATGCAGTTATTGAACATATAAGGAGTAACATAAGATGAGTTTTTATAACATTGCCGTAAAAGTTGTACACGGCGTATTTAAAGTATTTATGCTTTTTAAAGCAACTGGTAAAGAGAATATACCGACCGAGGGTGCATTTTTGCTTTGTGCAA
Organism: Clostridia bacterium; assembly: GCA_045605405.1. Taxonomy (GTDB): domain Bacteria; phylum Bacillota; class Clostridia; order UMGS1883; family UMGS1883; genus UMGS1883. The sequence continues at coordinate 7,973 of JAZUPX010000049.1, read as the reverse complement.
ATCACAGAGCATACAGGGATGCGATTTTACTTGCAATCGGGTGCAGAAGAAAGCTCACCTTTATGGCAAAGGACGACCTTTTCAAAAAGCCTGTTTTAGGATGGCTTATAAAGTCATTGGGTGCATTTCCCATAAGACGCGGAAAAGGTGATGCCGCAGCGGTTATGGCGACCCTTAAAATTATGAAAAAAGGCGAGGCTACCGTTATTTTCCCCGAGGGAACGAGAATGAAAAACGGGGAGAGGAAGCAGGTCAATTCAGGTATTGTCCGTCTTGCAATTCAGTGCGGTGTGCCGATTGTCCCTGCATATCTTACATGGAATTCAGTTACATACGGTAAACCCATAAATTATGATGAATACACAGAAAGTGTCCACGACGGTGATATGATGCAATCCCTTGCCGACGGACTTATGGACACAATATACTCTTTAGGAGAAAAGAATGAGTAAAACAGTAAAAGTAGCAGAAAAGGCAGGCTTTTGTTTTGGAGTAAGCCGTGCCGTAAGGATAGCACAAGAGGGTATTGACAGCGCTAAAAAGATTGCAACCCTCGGACCTATTATTCATAACAGTGCTGTGGTAGAGTCTTTCAACAGGCAAGGTGCAAGGATTATAGAAAGCCCCTCCGATGCATTGCCTGGAGAAACAGTTATCATACGGAGCCACGGCATTAAAAAAAGCGAGCAGGAAGTCTTAGAGAAAAACGGCATTGAGTTTATTGATGCAACCTGCCCTTTTGTAAAGAAAATTCACAATATTGTTTCTGAAGCTTATGAAAATAAATATGATATTGTTATTATAGGCGATAAAAACCATCCCGAGGTTATCGGAATCAACGGATGGTGCGAGGACAGTGCATCGGTCATAGATAGTGAGGAACAAGCTAGAAATTTGGAATTTCAGACTAAAAAAACAGTATATGTTGTAGCACAAACTACATTTGAACGCGAATTATGGAAAAAAATTACGAAAATTATAAAAAAGACTTGCCAAAGTGCCATAGTTTTTGATACAATATGTAGTGCTACGAATGAGCGACAGAAATATGCAGCGGAGCTTGCAAAAGTCAGTGATGTATTTGTTGTCGTCGGAGGTAAACACAGCTCCAATACCAAGAAGCTGTATGACATCGCCGCACCGCTTTCCAAACACACATTTTTGGTGGAGGAGGCAGGTGAACTGCCTAAAGATATTATGTCTCTTGGCAATTCGTTCGGTATAACCGCCGGTGCATCAACGCCGGAGCATATAATTAAGGAGGTTTTGGAAACCATGGTAGAAGAAAAAAACACTAATATTCAAGGAAATGGAGAGCCCACATTTGCCGAGGCATTTGAACAATCCCTCGTCACTTTAAATACAGGACAGGTTGTAAGCGGCACAATTATCAGCATTACTCCCACAGAAGTATATGTAGACCTCGGTTACAAGGCTGACGGTATCATCCCTACGGACGAGCTTACAGATGACCCTTCTGCAAACCCTGCTGACGTTGTTAAGGTTGGCGACGAAGTAGAAGTATTCGTTGTAAGAGTAAACGACGGTGAAGGCTATGTTAAGCTTTCAAAGAAAAAGATTGACGCAATTAAGGGTTGGCAGACAATCGAGGCTGCTTATGAATCCGGAGAAATCCTTACAGGTAAAATTGTTGAGAATGTTAACCGCGGTGTAATTGCTCTTGTTAACGGCTCAAGAATTTTCATCCCTGCTTCAATGGCAAGTGAGAGGTTTATGAAGGACCTTCAGCCCCTCGTTGGTACTGAAGCAAGCTTCAAGATTGTAAACATCCGCGAGGACAGACGTGGTAAGAAAGCAATCGGTTCAATAAAGGTTGTTGCTCAGGCAGAGCGTGCTGAAAAAGCTGCTGCATTTATGGCTGACGTAGAAGAAGGCAAGGTTTACACAGGTACTGTTAAGACTCTTACAGACTTTGGTGCATTTGTTGACCTCGGCGGTGTTGACGGTCTTATCCCGATTTCTCAGCTTAGCTGGCAGAGAATCAAGCATCCCTCCGAAGTTGTTAAGGTTGGCGATCAGGTAGAAGTTACAATTCTCAAGGTTGATAAGGAAGCTCAGAAGATTTCTCTCGGCTACAAGAAGCTTGAGGACAATCCCTGGGAAATTGCAAAGAGAACATTTAACGAAGGCGACGTTGTAAATGTAAAGGTTGTTCGTCTTGTTCCCTTTGGTGCATTTGTTGAACTTATCCCCGGAATTGACGGTCTTATTCACATTTCCCAGATTGCTAACAAGAGAATCGGCAAGCCAGAAGATGTTCTCACAGTTGGCGAAATGGTAGATGCTAAGATTACAGAAATCAAGTGGGATGAAAAGAAGATAGGTCTTTCCATCCGTGAACTTCTCGCTCCCGAAGCCCCCGCTGAAGAAGTAGTAGAAGCACCTGTAGAGGAAGCAGCAGAAGTTGCAGAGGAAGTAGTAGAAGAAGCTCCCGAAGCAACAGAAGAATAATTCATAAAAGTTAAAAGGCTTTGATGTTTTACATCAAAGCCTTTTTTATAATGTCAGATTATCTGCCAATTTATCCGTTGCCTCTTTTATATAGAAGTGTTTTTCCTCGGAAAGTGCAGGGTCTTTTGAAAGGAGTTTTTCTGCCTCTGCACCGCTTGCTTTAAGAACGGAGAAATCATTTGCCAAATCTGCAATTTTAAAGCTTAATTCACCGTGCTGTCTTGTACCGAAGAAATCACCCGGTCCGCGGAGTTTAAGGTCAGTTTCGGAAATTTTAAAACCGTCGTTACTCTGTGCCATAATCTTCATTCGCTCTTTTGTTTCATCAGAAAACAAAGCACAGAAAAGCACACAGTAGCTCTTTTCTTTTCCTCTGCCGACTCTTCCGCGGAGCTGATGAAGCTGGCTGAGACCGAATCTTTCCGCATTTTCTATAACCATCAATGTTGCCTCGGGAACATTTACCCCAACCTCAATAACGGTTGTTGAAACAAGGATTTTACTTTTTCCCGATATAAAATCGCTCATTGCAGTTTCCTTATCCTTTGCCTTCATCTTGCCGTGGACTATTCCCACAGGAATATCGGGGAATATACTCTTTGAAAGAGCGGAATAATGCTCCTCAACGGATTTTAACCCCTCAATTTCCGAGTCTTCCACTGCAGGACATACAATGTAGGCACGGTTGCCTTTTTCTATTTCCTTACGGATAAATGCGTATATACGCTCTCTCATATTTTCTCCCACGCAGTAGGTATCAATCCTCTGCCTGCCGGGAGGAAGCTCGTCAATAACGGAAATATCCATATCACCATATACGATAAGTGCAAGGGTACGGGGGATAGGCGTAGCCGTCATAACAAGTGTATGTACAGCTTTTCCCTTTTCGCTGAGCATCATTCTCTGTCTTACGCCGAAACGGTGCTGTTCGTCTGTTATTGCAAGAGCAAGGGAGTTAAATTTAACCTTGTCGGTAATAAGTGCGTGTGTGCCAAAAATAGCGTTTGTTTCACCATTTTCGAGCCTTTCGTATATCTTGCATTTGTTCTTTACGGTGGTGCTTCCCGTGAGAAGCTCGCATTTGATTCCCAAGTTCTCAAGGAGGGGAGAAAGGTCATTGTAATGCTGGCGTGCCAAAACCTCGGTAGGAGCCATCATAGCTGCCTGATAACCGTTTTTTGCACACAGATACATTGAAATTGCGGCAATAACTGTTTTACCGCTGCCAACATCACCCTGAACGAGTCTGTTCATAACTGTTCCGGACGACAAATCCCCTATAATATCCTCGGTAACTCTTTCCTGTGCGTTCGTCAGGCTAAAGGGAAGAGTTGATAAAAATTCTGTTATATTATTATTCTTAAGGGCAGGACCTGAAACCTTTTTCGTGCCTGACTTCATTTTCCTAAGAGCTACCTGCAGAATAAAAAATTCCTCAAAAATAAGCCTCTTTTTTGCTATTTCAAGTGCTTCTGCATCCTTTGGAAAATGTATGTTCTTTATTGCAAATTCAACAGAACACAGTGAATGTTCTTTGAGTATGTCAGCAGGAATAACTTCACGGAAATATTTATGGAAACTTCTGTATGCATCTGCAACAGTTTTTCTCAAAAACTTTTGTGTAATACCGCTTGTCAGCGGATAAATCGGTACAATACACTTTGTGCATTGTGATTGTGATGAAGGCTCAAACTCGGGGGAGAGAATTTCCTTAGTATTTCTGTTTATATTGATTTTACCGTAAAAGGAGTATTCATAGCCTTTTTTTAGATAATTTTTCAAATATTTGTTGTTAAAAAATATACAGGTGGCAATTCCCGTATCATCACGAATCTGCACCTTGTAGTATGTCAGCCCTTTTCTTACATAATGCTCACTGACGGGTGTTACCACAATGCCGTTTACCAAAGCCATAGTGTCGTGTGTAAGGTCAAATATCTTTGTAACCTTGCTTCTGTCCTCAAAACGGACAGGGAAGTAGGTAAGTAAGTCCCAAACAGTAAAAACGCCAAGGCGAAGCAATTGCTTCGCCTTGGCATCGCCTATTCCTTTTAATAATCTGATATCTGTTTCCTGGGGGATTGGCATAGTGTATCACCTATTTACAGGATTATTCCACGGATACAATATAGTAGTAAACACTCTGTCCGCCGTTTGCAATCATAATGTCTGCGTCGGGGAACATTTCTTCAATTTCATCAGCGATTTCCTGAGCGCTTTCCTCAGTTTCGCCCTCACCAAAGTAGAGAGTAATAATCTCGCTGTCCTCAGTTGCAATTTTCTTTGCAAGGTCAATTGTAGCGGTTTTAATATCCTTTGCATCGGAAACAATATGTCCGCCCGACACACCGATTATGTCGCCCTCGTGAATTTCTATACCGTCAATTTCTGTATCCTTTACTGCGTGGGTAACATTACCGCTTACCACATTTGCCAGAGCCTCTGTCATATTCTCGGTATTTTCTTCCAAAGATGCCGTGGGAGAAAATTCCATCATAGCACAAATTCCCTGCGGAATCGTTTTTGACTCTATAACTACTGCATTACATTCAGCAATTTCAGCCGCCTGCTGTGCCGCAAGAACAATGTTCTTGTTGTTGGGGAGAATAAATACATTGTCTGCATTTGCTTCCTCAATGGCATTCAAAATGTCCTCTGTACTGGGGTTCATTGTCTGTCCGCCGTGAATAATGTTTGTAACACCAAGCTCTGTAAATAGGGCTATAAGTCCGTCACCGTTAGCAACCGAAACAACTGCGGTTTCTCTGTGCTCGGAGAGTGGTTTTTCCTCTTCCTTGCTCATTGCACCGCCTACTATATCAGTATGCTGTTCACGCATATTTTCGATTTTGATATTAACCATTTCACCAAGCTTTACCGCCTGCTCCAGAACATATCCGGGGTGATTGGTGTGAATGTGTACTTTTACAATATCGTCCTCGTCAATTACTATCATACAGTCGCCCTTAGGCTCGATAGCGGCACGCATCTTTTCTGCAGATTTCTTTGCATCATACTTATTTATAATAAATTCGGTACAGTATGCAAACTTAATATCCTCTGTGCTGATGCTGCTCTGTGCAGGCTTAGCTACAGAAGAAGCAAGAGAAGTGTCTGTAAGTGAAACTTCATTACCGTTGATAGCTGCAAGGAATCCCTCGAAAATAAAGAGCAATCCCTGACCGCCGGCATCAACAACACCTGCCTGTTTAAGCTGGGGAAGCATTTCCTGAGTTTCTTTAAGAGCCTCTGCCATGCCGAGGCATACCTTTTCCATAAGCTCAAACGAATCTTCACCCTCATAAGCCTCCGCAGTTTCCGCACCTGCACGGATAACTGTAAGGATTGTACCCTCGGTAGGCTTCATTACTGCACGGTATGCTGTGTCACAACCACCGCGAAGTGCTTTTTTAAGTGCTTCTGCATCAATACCGTCAGAATTTTCTATGTTTTTTGAAATTCCGCGGAATATCTGTGAAAGAATAACACCGGAATTACCGCGAGCACCGCGAAGTGTTGCCTTTGCAACGGCATTAATAACCTCTGTAACATCGGTTTTTTCCATACCTTCAACGCTCTTTGAAGCATTAATGAAGGTGAGTGACATATTTGTTCCCGTATCACCGTCAGGCACGGGGAACACGTTAAGTGCATCAACCAATTCACGGTTGTTGCTCAGATTGTTGGCACCGGAAATTATCATTTTTGATAAAAGCGGTGCATCTATAATTTTAGTCATAACTATCCTCCATAAGCCTAAGCATTTGCAACACGAATACTTTCTACGAAAATATTTACGGCTTTAACATCCATTCCGATAAATTCGGACAGACGGTACTTAACACCGTGCATAATGCTTTCGCAAATAGCGTTGATATTTACGCCGTACTGAACTACTATGTGCATATCTACTGTAATTTCGTTATCTTCAATAGTAACTTTGATTCCTTTTGCAAGATTGGAAGGTTTAAGCAAACTTACAATACCATCCTTAGGGCTTCTTATCGCCATACCGACAACACCGTAACAGCTTGTGGCAATTAAACCTGCCGCATTGGCAATTACATTGTTTGATATAGCTATGTTGCCGTATTTGGTTTCTGACTTTGCTGCCATAATATCTAACCTCCTTAGATTACTAACATATATTATACCTCAAATAAACCTCTTATGTCAATATTTCTATTGCTTTATTAGTTGAAATTAAACTTTCGTCACTTGTGAAAAGAAGCACCTGCCTCTTGTGTGGAAGATTCTCCAACAGCTTTATAGCTCTTTCTTTTCTTACCTTGTCATATTGTAAAAAGGGTTGGTCTAGAAGTATGGGACAGCTCGAATCACCATAAAGCATATCAGTTAATGCAAGCCGTACTGATAAATAAAGCTGGTCAACAGTTCCACCTGAGAAAAATCCGCTTTCACGGGGGAGGTCTTCCTCTATCATAACCCCAAATTCCTTATCACAGAAAATCCGTGAATACTTGCCACCTGCAATATGGCTAAAATATTCAGAAGCTTTTCTGTTTAACGCAGGTGTAAAGTTTTTCTGCATATTTTCGTGGGCGCGTTTTAGCGCCTCCATACTTATCGTAACGGCACGAAGCTTTGCTTCAAGCCTTTTTTTCTTGTCCGTAAGAGTGTCGGTATCTGCACTTTCTTCCGAAAGGGAAAGCAATATAGACTCCTTATGAATTTTAAGATTTTCAAGTTTTTTCCTTGCCACATAAAGAGCTTTTGAAACAGCTTCCTTTTCTTTGTCGCTGGTTTCCTTTTTTCCCATGAGTCTTTGCAGTTCTGCTTCGGTATCTTTTAGGTTATTGTTTGCAGAAGGATTCCTTTTTATAAATCCTATTGAAAAAAATACCAATGAAAGCGGCAAAAACAGATAGGAGAAATAGGAATCAATAAACATTGTAACGGCAAAAATTATTAAACATAGAATCCCTGCCGTAAAAGACGGAGTATTTCCCTTTTGTGAAGTTTTTTTCTTCATTTCCTCAAGTCTGCCTTGAAGACGGGCTATTTCAAGGGTGCAATCTTCATCTTTTAAATTACTTTCATTTTTTGAAAGTCGGGAAAGTTCATTTTCGGTCTGGGTGATAAGAGTATCAAGGGATTGAAGCTCCGTTTTTAAACTGCTTTTTGCCATTTGTATTCTTTGTGCTTCGGCAAGCTTGTTTGTAATACTCGTAAGCTCGCCGCCCTGCCCGCGTTGAGGCTGAATTTCACGGCGTATTCCCTCAAGAATTTTTTGTGCCTTTTCGTAATTTACGGCTTCATCACCGCCTGATGCAATGTTTGAAAGCCTTTGAGTAATTTCGTCATTATTACCCCCAAACGCGGAAGAAAGCTGTTTTATACATATCGTTTTGAAAAATGTATCCTGACCGACACCGATTATATCTTCGGGATTTATCTGATAGTCCTCGCCTGTGTCTGCATCATATACCCGAAGTATATCATATTTTTTGACATTTCCTGCTTTTCTGTAAATGCATATG
>JAZUPX010000048.1:0-2597 GCA_045605405.1 Clostridia bacterium | reverse complement strand
CTAAAAGGAAAACTTATTTCCTTGCGGACTAAAAATCGCTCGTCAGCAGCGGAAGTTGATACGAGCGATTTTTACGCCAGTCAACAAAGAATTTCTCAAAACCTAACTATTCTGCTCGAAAGTTAGTGTGTTTATCGCTATACGCACTAAACTTGGTTTTTTGCAAATTTTCTGTCGGCTACCGTGAAATTGCGAGCATCATTTTCCTCTGCAGGCGAGCAATTTCAGGCGAACAGGCAACTAAGTGTTGCCTTAAAGCCGGCGGTTCAAAGACGGAAAATTTGCAAAAACGAAAACAATACAGTAAAAGAAAACCACGCCCGAAAAGGCACACGCCCCTGCGAGGGCGTTGAGGGGTGTGGGGAGAATCGCAACTCCCCACCGCTTTTCGCCATTTTGGCGTTCAAAATGGCAAAGGGCCTCCTCGCCTCCGAGGAACTTTGTTTCCTTTTTTAAAGGTTTCTATACATTTTAAACCTTATATTCATTATAGATATCACGTTTACTTACACCACGGTCTTTTGCCACCGCTTTTAGGGCATCCTTTTCCGTCATTCCATCCTTTATATACATCTCTACATGGTCGGAAACGGACATTTTCTGCCAGATAGCTTCCTTTTCGGAAGCGAGTTCCTCTGCCTTTTTCCCCTCTATTACAATTACAAATTCACCTCTTGGGGGATTTTCCTCATACCTTGCAATTGCCTCTGCAAAAGTTGTTCTGTAAATTTCCTCGTGAATTTTCGTAAGCTCACGGCAGAGGGCAATACGTCTGTCTCCAAAGGTTTCAAGCATATCACGAAGCGTAGACATCAGTTTGTGAGGTGCTTCGTAAAAAATCATTGTTCTCTGTTCGTCAACGAGAGATTTGAGGTGCTGTGTTCTTCCTCTTTTATTAACAGTCAGAAAGCCCTCAAAAGTAAACCTCTGCGTGGAAAAACCGCTGGTAATAAGGGCATTAATTCCTGCCACCGCACCGGGTACGGGAACAACTTCTATGCCTGCCTCGGCACACATTTTCACCAAATCCTCCCCGGGGTCGCTTATTGCAGGTGTCCCTGCATCACTGACAAGGGCAATGTTTTTGCCGTTTTTCATTTCATTTATAAGATATTCGCCTTTTTCCTTTTTATTATGCTCAAAGTAACTGGTCAGGGGCTTTTCAATCTCTAAATGATTGAGAAGACCAAGGGTTCTTCTGGTATCCTCCGCTGCAATTAGGTCAACTGTGCGGAGGGTTTCGACGCATCTGTATGTAATATCGCCCAAATTTCCGATAGGCGTTGCACATAAGTATAATTTTCCGTTCATAATAATCTTCCTTATTTTAAAGATTGTATATAGTTTCCGTCGTGGTCGTACATAAACACGGCAGGTTCTAATTTTAGCTGGGGCTTTCCGCCCTCAGCACCCTCTACCAGAATCAGGTTTGCACCCTTTCCCTCGGAAGAATACACAACCGCAAGACGTTTTGGCTCAATATTGTATTTGCGGAATGTGGTTATAACATCGCAAAGTCTGTCTGCCCGATGCACCATAAATAGCTTTCCGCAGGGCTTTAACACTTCTTTCGCGCACCTTACCACATCGTCGAGGGTACAGCAGATTTCGTGGCGTGCTATTGCAAGCTTATCCTTGGGATTCACAAGTCCACCGCCTGCATTCATATAGGGCGGATTGCAGGTAACGGCATCAAAGGAATGTGCACCGAATAGCTTCTTGCAAGTCTTTAAATCCTCATTATGTACACGGACTTTGTCCTGTAGGGAGTTAAGCTCCATTGTCCTTTTTGCCATATCGCTGACCTCTGGCACAATTTCCACCGCATCGATTCCCGAAAGCTCACACATACCCCACAAAAGTACGGGGATAATTCCCGTTCCCGTACACATATCCAGCACCCTCGCCCCTTTTTTCAGCTTTACAAAACGGGCAAGCAGCACTGCGTCACTGCCAAAACAAAATCCGTCCTTGTTCTGTATTATTTTATATCCTTTAAGACCAAGGTCTTCGACCTTTTCATAATCGTAAACCATAATTCACTCCGAATTAAAGTAAAAGCCGCCAAAAGGCGGCTTTTCTTTTTTATTACTGAATTATTCAGCAGGATTGGGAGCAGCAACAGGACATACACCTGCGCAAGCACCGCATTCTACGCAAGCATCTGCGTCGATTACGTACTTTCCATCACCTTCACTGATGCAGCTGCAGGGACATTCTGCCTCGCAAGCACCACAGCTGATGCAATCATCATTAATAATATAAGCCATTGTCTACACCTCTTTTACATAGAATGTTACTTTCATTGTAGCATAAAAATCGTAAATTTCAATAGTTTTTTTTGCTTTTCCGCCTTTTTTACTTGAATCGCCCGATTTTTTTATATATAATATAGGAAATTATCTGAAAGGGCGTTACAAATGAGAACATTAAAAAGAATCCTCAACCACATCTTTATCGACGGCCTCAGCGGTATGGCATTCGGGCTGTTTGCCACCTTGATTGTAGGCACAATCCTTACACAGCTTGGCTCCTTTGTGGGTGGAAGCGTGGGTAATTTCCTTATAATCACCGGCAAAGTTGCCTCTCTCTTAACA
>JAZUPX010000047.1:0-13562 GCA_045605405.1 Clostridia bacterium | reverse complement strand
GTTAAGTACCTTTATGATACCGTGAATAAGTCTAATGAAATGTGGGCACAGGAATTTATTTCATCAGCTAACCGTAAATATATTGAAGCAGTTGTTTACGGAGTTCAGGAAAAGAAAGATGAGTTAATTTCCAAGATCGAGCCTACCTTAAAGGATTGGACACTTTCCCGTGTGTCAAAGGTTAATCTGGCTGTTTTGAAATTAGCTTCTTTTGAGATTTTGTATATGGATGATATTCCTGGAAAGGTATCTGCAAGTGAGGCTGTAATGCTTGCTAAGAAGTACGCAGGCAAGGAAGATGCGTCATTTGTAAATGGCGTTCTTGGAACTATAATCGGAAACACTGAGGAGAACTGATTTTTATGGAAGACGGAAGAAGAATTGCTACCGTAACCCAGATTAACAACTACATAAAAGCTGTTCTTGATAAAGTTCCCGTATTGCAGAATATATGGATAAAGGGTGAAATAAGCAATTTTAAGCTTCATTCATCGGGACATATATATCTTACCCTTAAAGACAACGGTGCTGTTTTAAAGGCTGTTATGTTCAGAAATGCCGCAAGCACCCTAAAATTCAAGCCTGCTGACGGAACAAAAGTTCTCGCACGCGGAAGAATAAGCGTCTATGAATCCGGCGGACAGTATCAGATGTATATTGAGGAAATGGAAGCCGAGGGTACAGGTGACCTTTATGCGAAGTTTGAAGAACTTAAAAGGAAACTTTCCGAGGAAGGTCTCTTTGATGATGAACGAAAGAAGCCTATCCCCAAATTTCCTGAAACTATCGGCATAGTTACAAGCCCTACGGGTGCTGCTATCCGTGATATGATAAATGTACTTTCCCGACGTTGTCCTATGGTTAAGGTAATTATATACCCTTGTCTTGTTCAGGGAGAAAATGCTGCACAAAGTATCGTATCGGGTATAGAGTATTTCAACACAAAGAAAAAGGTTGACGTTATAATTGCAGGTCGTGGCGGAGGCTCTATCGAGGATTTGTGGGCATTTAACGAAGAAATAACCGCCAGAGCTATATTTGCATCAGAAATCCCCGTGATTTCAGCGGTAGGACATGAGATTGACTTCACGATTTCTGATTTTGTTTCTGACCTCAGGGCACCAACACCTTCGGCAGCGGCAGAGCTTGCCGTACCAGATGTTCTTGAACTGAAAAGAAGTATTGATTCTTCAAAAATACGAATGTCAGCACTTCTTAAAGGAAAGCTTGATGGAAACATCAGGCATCTTAGTCTTATCAGTGAAAGAAGCGGTATAACCCAGTTTGATAAAATGATAGGCGATAAAGTGCAGACGGTTGATTTACTCAGTGAACGCCTTACAATGTCCTATAAAAACAAAACTGAAATTCTTGAAAAGCAGTTTTCAGCAATGTGCGGAAAATTATCGGCGTTAAGTCCGCTTGCTGTTTTTGAACGAGGTTATTGCAGTGCATCTAAGGACGGAAAAACCTTAAACAGTATTAATGACCTCAGTAATGGTGATATAATTAAACTCAGGCTGACTGATGGTGAAGCAGACTGTACAGTTGGCGAAAGGAGAAGTATTGATGAAATTTGAAGAAGCAATGCTTGAACTTGAAAATACAGTAAAAAAACTTGAAAGCGGCGAAACAACCCTTGAAGAATCAATGGAGCTTTTTGAAAAGGGAGTAAAGCTTTCACGTGTGTGCCAGAAGCTTCTCAGCGAGGCGCAACTTAAAGTTACAAAGCTGATTGCTGAAAGCGACAGCGAAGTAGAATTTGATACGGAGAATATGCAATATGGATTTTCAAACTAAATTTAAAAGTTATATAAATACCGTAAATACACATCTTAGTGAGATTTTTGATAAAAAAGAGGGAAGTACCTACGAAGCAATGCGGTACAGTCTTTATGCAGGTGGAAAAAGAGTTCGTCCTGTCCTCACACTTGCATGCTGTGACGCATTAAATGGAAACCTTGAAGCGGCACTCTGTTACGGAAGCAGTATTGAGATGATTCATACTTATTCTCTTATACACGACGACCTGCCCTGTATGGATAATGACGAGCTGAGGCGAGGAAAACCCACTAACCATATCGTATTTGGTGAAAATATGGCAGTTCTGTCAGGGGATGCCCTTTTAAATTTTGCCTGTGAAAATATCGCAAATTCCAAAATAGGAACTCCCGAAATGAATATGAATGCACTTCGTATTATTTTTTCAGCATCAGGTGCCGACGGAATGATTGGCGGTCAGGTGCTTGACCTTGCGGCAGAGGATAAAATCATAAGTGCAGAGGAGATTATGGTTCTTCACCAAAAAAAGACAGGTGCTCTGATAAAGGCATCTGCTGCTCTTGGTGCTATATCTGCAGGTCGTGAAGAAAATCTTTTTTCAGATTATGCTTCCTCGCTTGGATTGGCATTTCAGATTTGCGACGATATTCTGGATGTTGAGAGCGATACCGAAACCTTTGGTAAACCCGTACACAGTGACGAAAAGAATAAGAAAACAACATATATTACCCTCTATGGTGTAGACGGTGCAAGAGCGAAGCTTCACGAAGAAACGGAGAAAGCAATTGCAGCTTTGGATTTCTTAGGTAAGGACGGAGTCTTTTTAAAAGACTTTGCTCTATATTTACTTGGCAGAAAAAATTGACTTTTTTAACTTAGAATGGAGAAAAATATGTTCAGTAAACTTGATTTTATTGAAGAAAGATATGAAGAACTCTCGCAGAAAATCAGTGACCCCGAAATTATTGCTGACCAAAACCGTTGGAGAAAGCTCTGTAAGGAAAACTCAGACATAACCCCGATTGTTGAAAAATACAGAGAATATAAAACTGCTCTTAATGCAATTAAAGATGCAAAAGAGTTGCTTGAGGCTAATTCCGATAAAGAATTTGAAGAAATGCTTCTTTTGGAAATAGACGAAAATAAAGAGAAAATTTCTCTTATTGAAGAGGAATTAAAGGTACTTCTTCTACCAAAAGACCCCAATGACAAAAAGAACGTAATCGTTGAAATCCGCGGAGGTACAGGTGGTGAAGAGGCGGCACTTTTTGCAGGTGCACTTTTCAGAATGTACAGTATGTACGCCGAAAACAGAAACTGGAAGATTGACATAATGAACTCCAACCCCACTGAGCTTGGGGGTTACAAGGAAATTACCTTTACAGTTGAGGGTGCGGGTGCATACAGCCGTCTTAAGTATGAAAGCGGTGTACACAGAGTACAGCGTGTTCCGGAAACAGAATCAGGCGGACGAATTCATACAAGTGCAGCTACTGTAGCAGTTCTTCCCGAGGTTGAGGATGTAGAGCTTGAAATCAATCCAAACGACCTCAGAATTGATGTTTTCCGTGCAGGCGGTCCGGGCGGTCAGTGTGTAAATACTACTGACTCAGCCGTAAGAATCACTCATATTCCGTCAGGACTTGTGGTTTCATGTCAGGACGAAAAGAGCCAACATAAGAACAAGGATAAAGCTCTAAAAGTCCTCAGAAGCCGCCTTTATGAATTTATGGAAGCACAACGTAATGATGCTATAAGTAAAGAAAGAAAGAGTCAGGTTGGAAGCGGAGACAGAAGCGAGAGAATAAGAACATATAATTTCCCACAGGGAAGAGTAAGTGACCATAGAATTAATCTGACACTTTACAAAATAGATTCCATAATGAATGGTGAACTTGACGAAATAATCGATCCTTTAATTACACATTTCCAGAGTGAAAAACTAAAGAACAGTGAGGAATAGGTGATAAAACATGGAAGGCAAGTGTACGAAAGTTAAACTGAGAAAAATCATCAACGAATTTCATCTTGAAATTATTCACGCATCTGATGATATAGAAGAAAAAGTAATTCATTCAAGTGACGTTCACAGACCGGGAATACAGCTCAGTGAGGAATACTATGACTATTTTGACCCAGAGCGTGTTCAGATTCTCGGTAAGGTAGAGCATTTCTATATGTTGCAGAAAACAAAGGAGGAGCAGAGAGATTCCTATGAAAAACTTATGTCAAGCGGAATCCCTGCAGCTATTATTACCCGCGGTCTTGATGTGACGGAGGAGCTTGTTTCTGCAGCAAAAAAATATAACGTGTCGCTTCTGCGTACTGAAGACAGTACTTCGTCATTTATGGCGGCACTGATTGCGTCGCTCAATCTATCCCTTGCCCCCTGTATCACAAGACACGGCGTTTTAGTTGAAGTTTATGGCGAGGGCGTGCTTCTTCTCGGAGAAAGCGGTGTCGGTAAAAGTGAAACTGCCGTAGAACTCATCAAAAGGGGACACCGACTTGTAGCAGATGATGCAGTTGATATACGCAGGGTATCTGCAAAAACCCTTGTAGGTAGCTCTCCTGAAATTATACGCCATTTTATAGAACTTCGCGGTATAGGAATTGTCGATGTAAAAAATATTTTCGGTATGGGTGCCGTAAAAAATACGGAAAACATTAATCTTGTAATTAATCTGGAACTCTGGAAAGAGGGTAAAAACTATGAACGTCTCGGTCTTGATAAGGAATTCACCGATATCTTAGGTATAAAGGTACCTTCCCTGACAGTTCCGGTAAGACCGGGAAGAAACCTTGCAGTTATTATTGAAATTGCAGCAATGAACCACAGACAGCAGAACATGGGTTATAATGCTGCTGAGGAGCTTAATGAAAGACTTACAAAGCAAATGCAGGGGATAGAGTTATCCGGTTCTGATTTGTTTTGATGTATAAATTGAAAGGATGCCGTTATGTTAAACGAATTAAAAAAGCTTGTTGATGAAAATATAATTAAAGAAAAGGTGTCAATGGCTGATATAACTACATTCAAAACCGGTGGTATGGCTGATGTGATTGTTTATCCAAACAATATTGAAGAGCTTAAGACCATTGTTGAATTTTTTCACGAATATAAGTGCAGATATTATGTTCTTGGTAACGGAAGCAATCTTCTTGTGAGTGATAAAGGAATAAGACAACCAATAATTTGTTTAGGGCACAATTTTTCATCAATTAATGTATTTGACAATTGCATAACAGCATCCAGCGGTGCTCTCCTTTCAGCCATTGCAAGAAAGGCGGCAGATGAAGCTCTTACAGGCTTTGAATTTGCTGCCGGAATCCCCGGTACTTTAGGTGGAGCGTTGATGATGAACGCAGGGGCATACGGCGGAGAAATTAAAGATGTGGTTGAAGCTGTAAGCTTTATGGACTCAACGGGAAAGCAGTATGTGGTAAGCGGTGAAGAGATGGAATTTGGTTACAGAAAAAGTGCTCTTTCCGATACGGATTGCATAATTACTGGTGCAACAATAAAGCTTAATTATGGTAATAAAGCGTCAATTATAGAAAAAATGAACGAGCTTGCAGCTAAAAGACGGGACAAACAACCCCTCGAATATCCAAGTGCAGGAAGCACGTTCAAGCGTCCCCAAGGTTATTTTGCAGGGACATTGATTGAGGGGTGTAATCTTAAAGGTACATCCGTAGGTGGTGCACAGGTAAGCGAAAAACACGCAGGATTTATTATAAACAAAGGTGATGCCACAACAAAAGATGTGTGCAGATTGATAGAGCTTGTCAAGGATACCGTTTTCAAAGCACACGGTGTAGAGCTTGAGCCTGAGGTTAAGTATTGGGATTAACATTGCCGAAAGCGTGTAAGGTAAGGTGAGTTTATGAGATTTTTGATTATAACGGGTATGAGCGGTGCAGGAAAAACTCAGGTAATGCACTCACTTGAAGATATGGGCTATTACTGTATTGATAACCTTCCTGTTGCATTTTTGCTTCCTTTTGCAAAAATGTGTAATGAAGAAAAGGAAAAATTCACAAATGTTGCAGTTGTTACAGATATCCGTGGCGGTGAAGAACTCCTCGAAATAGATTCTGTGCTTGTAGCTATGAAAAAAAATAATATTCCGTATGAAATACTATTCCTTGAAGCTGATGAGGGTGTAATTGTTACAAGGTATAAGGAAACTAGAAGAAAGCATCCTCTTTCTCCAGAGGGTAGTATAGAAAAAGGAATTCTGATAGAAAGGGACAAGCTTTCTTCCCTCAGAGAACATGCTACAAAAATTATTGATACATCTGCACTTCTGACACGTGAATTAAAGCAAATGATAAGAGATATCTACGGAGAAGAAAGAAACGATTATTTCAGGGTGCAGGTGCAATCTTTTGGCTTTAAATATGGTATACCGAGAGATGCAGACCTGGTATTTGATGTTAGGTTTTTACCCAATCCTTTTTACGCTTCCGATTTAAAAGAACATACAGGGCTGGAAAAAGCCGTATCAGAGTTTGTTTTGAAGTATTCACAAACAAATGAATTTATTGAGAAACTAGACGATATGCTCCAGATGTTAATTCCGCACTATATTGAAGAGGGAAAGACGGAGCTTGTTATCGGTATAGGTTGTACGGGTGGAAAACACAGGAGCGTGACAATTGCAACGGAAATAGCAAGGTCGCTTCAAAGTAAAAATATTAAAACAATAACAAGACACAGAGATATTAGTAAGGGTTGATTAAATGGCAAAAATGACATTTTCTCAGGAAGTTAAAGAGGAATTATGTGAGGTAAAATTTAATCACGAAGAAGCCGTTGCCGAACTTGCAGCAATGATTCTTTTCGGTGAGAATATTGCAGATAACAAGATTACTCTCCGAACGGAGCATGCAAGTATTGCTGCAAGAATACAACTCGTATTCAGAAAGGCTATTAATGAGGAGGTTTCTATTGATATCGTGAAGGGGAGAAGAAACTATTCTATCAAGGTTTCTTCGGATGTTGCTGAAAATACAGGTGTTTATTTTTCAGAGGATGGCGATATAGCTCTTGATGAGGATGTGTATGAGTCAGAAAACTCTAAGAGAGCATTTTTAAGAGGTGCATTTTTAGTCAGCGGCACAATAACACAGCCTGAAAAAAGCTATTCCTGTGAGCTTGTAACATATAATGAAAATATGTCATATCTTGCTGCAGAAATGCTTGAGAATTTTGGAATAAAGGTAAACACGGTAAAACGCAATAACTCATATGTAACATATCTTAAAGACAAAAATTCAGTTAATGACTTTTTGAATATAGTGGGTGCTCATAAAATTATGCTTGACTTTATGGTTGCACAGATAGAAAAAGATGTGCACAACAGAGATAACAGGACAACTAACTGTCAGACTGCAAACCTTGACAGAACCATTTCTGCAGCGGCATTTCAAATAAAAGCAATTATGAAGCTAAAGGACAGACAAATCTGGAACACCATTGATGAACAAACAAAGGCACTTGCTGAACTAAGACTTGAATATTTCGACCTTTCTCTTAGTGCTATTGGCGAAAAAATGAATCCTCCAATGACTAAGAGCAGTGTAAACAGGCGTATGAAAAAGCTTATGGATTTAGCGGAGGATATTTAATATGTTTACGCATTTACATGTACATAGTGAATATAGTTTGCTTGACGGTATGTGCAGAATAAAAGATTTACCCAAAAGAGCAAAAGAGCTTGGGCAAACAGCCATTGCTCTTACTGACCATGGTGTAATGTATGGTGTGGTTGATTTCTTTAAAGCTTGCCGTGATGAAGGTATAAAGGCGATTATCGGCTGTGAAGTATATACTACAAAAAACAGGCTTGATAAAAATGGCGGGAGAGGTGAAAATGAGACAAATCACCTCATATTATTGTGCAAAAATGCGGAGGGGTACAATAACCTTATACAGATAGTGTCAGAAGGATTTGTTGACGGCTTCTATTACAGACCCCGTGTTGATATGGAGGTTCTTAAAAAATATAAGGGTGGTCTTATTGCTCTTTCAGCCTGCCTTGCAGGAGAAATTCCGAAAGCAGTTTTGTCAGGGGATTTTGACAGAGCAAAAACAATTATAAAAGAGTATAAAGAACTTTTTGACGAGTTTTATTTAGAAATTCAGGACCACGGTATAGAGGAACAGAAAAAGCTTAATCCTCTTCTGGTAAAGCTTGCTAAAGAAACCGATACACCGCTTGTTGCAACAAACGATGTGCATTATATAAAATCAGAAGATGCCAAAAATCAAGATGTTCTTCTGTGCATCCAAACGGGAAAAACTCTCAATGAAGAAAATAGAATGAAATTTGAGACCGACGAATTTTATTTAAAGAGTGAGGATGAAATGAAATCCCTCTTTAAATATGCTCCCGAAGCTATTGAAAATACAAATTTAATTGCAGAAAAGTGTAATTTTGAATTTGTTTTTGGCGAAAGGCATCTTCCTGAATATGCAGTTCCCGACGGTATGGAGCCTTTTGAGTATCTTCACAAACTTTGTGATGAGGGGCTTAAAAAGCGTTATACAAATCCCACATCAGAACATTTTGAAAGACTTCAGTACGAACTTGGTGTAATCAGGCAAATGGGCTTTATCGATTATTTCCTCATCGTATGGGATTTCATTAACTATGCGAAGAGCAACGGCATTCCCGTTGGACCAGGAAGAGGCAGTGCTGCAGGAAGCATTGTATCATATGTTCTTGGAATTACTGATATTGAGCCTCTTCGTTACAATCTGATTTTTGAGCGATTCCTTAATCCTGAAAGAGTAAGTATGCCCGATATTGATATTGACTTCTGCCCGAAACGCAGGGGAGAAGTAATAAATTATGTTATTGAAAAGTACGGTGCTGAAAATGTAAGTCAGATTGGTACTTTCGGTACAATGAAGGCAAGGGGTGCCATCAGGGATTGCGGCCGTGTATTGGGTATGCCCTATGGTGACGTTGATGCCGTAGCTAAAATGATTCCTATGGACCTTGGAATGACTTTGGATCTTGCTCTGGAAAATCCTAAGCTCAGGCAAGCATATGATTCGAGCAAGGATGTAAAAAACCTTATTGACACAGCAATGGCTGTGGAAGGATTACCGAGGAATATCGGAACACATGCGGCAGGTGTTGTTATTGCAGGAAATAAGGTGTCAAGCTATGTACCTATACAGCGCAGTGACGATATAATTTCCACACAATATACTAAAGATACTGTCGAGGAACTTGGACTTCTTAAAATGGACTTCCTCGGTCTCAGAAACCTTACCGTTATTGAAGATACTGTAAATATTGTCAAAAGTATGGGAATCGATATTGATATAAATAATATTGACTACAACGTTCCCGAGGTTTACGAGATGATTTCTCAGGGAGATACCGACGGCGTGTTTCAGCTTGAAAGCGGAGGTATGCGTGCGTTTATGAAACGCCTTATGCCTGCCAATATAGAAGATATTACAGCAGGTATTGCACTTTACCGCCCAGGTCCTATGGATTTCATTCCCGAATACATTAAAAATAAAATGAATCCTGATAAAATTACTTACAAACATCCGCTTCTTAAAGATATACTTGAAATGACATATGGATGTATTGTTTATCAGGAACAGGTTATGCAGATTGTTCGCACACTTGCAGGCTTTTCAATGGGGCGTGCAGATGAAGTCAGAAGGGCAATGAGCAAGAAAAAAGCAAAAGAGATGCAGCGTGCCCGTCAAAGCTTTATTTACGGTGAGGACAATGAAGACGGAAGTATTCGTTTTAATGGCTGTGTACGTAACGGAATTGACGAGAAAATTGCAGAAAAAATATTTGACGATATGGACGCTTTTGCACAGTATGCATTCAATAAGAGCCATGCGGCTGCATATTCATTTGTAACTTATCAGACAGCATACCTAAAATGTCTTTATCCTTCACAGTTTATGGCAGCACTTATATCGAGTGTTATGGATAACTCAAATAAGGTAGCAGCATATATAAATAACTGTGTTCAAAAGGGAATAAAGATTCTTCCGCCGGATATAAATAAGAGTATGGCAGACTTTTCCGTTGAAGGCAATAATATCCGTTTTGGTCTTACAACGATAAAGAATGTAGGCGACTCTTTTGTAAGAAAATGCGTAGCTGAAAGAAAAGAAAACGGTGATTTTAAGAGTCTTCGTGATTTTGCCTCCCGTATGATTGGTGAGCTTAATAAGAGAAGTGTGGAATGTCTTATTAAAAGCGGTGCTTTTGACTCTTTGCAGGGAAGCAGGGCACAAAAGCTTGCTGTTTTTGAAGAAATCATTGATTCAGAGGTTAAAGCAGGTAAAAACAATATTGCAGGCCAATTTTCTTTCTTTGGTGCGGAAGAAAATAAAGAAGATGTTTTGCCTGAAAAAATTCAAGAGTATTCCGAAAGAGAGCTTCTTAATATGGAAAAAGAGGTTGCAGGAATTTATCTTTCAGGACATCCTCTTGATGAGCATAGGGAAGAGCTTACAAAGATGAATTATCCCGGAATAGGTGATGTGGCTTCGGAGGAATCAGATTATCAGGACGGAAGCGAAATATCCGTTGTAGGAATTATTTCAAACCGTCGTGATAAGCTTACCCGTTCAAATACTAATATGTCCTTTATAACAATTGAAGATTTTACAGGTAGTATGGAAGTCATTGTATTCCCAAAAATTCTTTCAAAGCTTGATGCAGTATTAACGGAAAATTCAATCGTTATGATGCATGGAAGACTTGATGTTAAAGAAGACGAGGGAGTAAAGCTTATTTTAGACTCTGCTACACCGTTTACGGGGCGGAAAGATAGTATTCAATTAAAGCTGAATGATTCCCAATTATTGTTTCTCGATAAGCTTCGCTACATTTCTCTCCAGCATACCGGTATGCGCAACCTGATTATAGACAGCAGTTACGGAGAAATTACTGTAAATAATATTCTTGTTGACGGCAGCGACGAGTACCTTGAAAAGGTGAGAAAACTCTTTGGAGATGACGTAATTTCAAATAACACTTGAAATTTTCCGAGATATAGTATATAATCTTTTTAAATTTGATTTTCGAAAGGGAATAATTTTATGTGGACATCAGTTTATATGTCGCAGAATATTGATACAGCAAAGGAAATGCGGCAGAAGATGGAAGAGTTTAAAATTCTTGTTATGCTTCGTTCTATAAAAGTTGAGGACAGGGCAGGCGAAGATTGCTTTGAACTTCTTGTTCCGAGTGCAGAACTCAGTGACGCGCTGAATATAATTATTTCAGAATAAAGGTGATAACCCTGTCTTTAAAATGAGATAGGGTTATTTTATTAACTACTTGAAAATGTAATAATTATTTGATATAATAACTGAAATTGAGGTGTTAATATGAACATTACAATAGTAGGTTGCGGAAAAATAGGCCATAAAATTGTTGAAAAGCTCTCGAACGAGCACGAACATAATATAACAATCGTTGATTTAAGGCAGGATGTTGTCAATGAGCTTGTGAATATGTATGATGTCATGGGTGTCGTAGGTGATTGTATAAGCTCTGACATTCTTGATGAAGCCGGAGTAAAGGATACGGATATCCTTATTGCTGCGACAGGAAGTGATGAGCTTAATTTTACAACTTGCCTTATTGCAAAAAAAATGGGGAACTGTCAGACCATTGCAAGAACAAAGAAGCCCCAATACAGTAAAACGATAGGACTTTTTAAGAATGATATCGGTCTTGCACTTGTAATCAATTCTCACATTGCTGCAGCACAGGAAATTTCACGTATTTTAAAGTTTCCGAATGCTATACAGGTTGATACATTTGCAAAAGGAAGAATTGAAATACTTAAATTCAGAATCCCTGAAAACTCTGTGCTTTGTAATATGAAGCTTTTTGAAATGCAGGGAAAACTCAATTGTGATTTGCTGGTTTGTGGTGTTGAAAGAGATTCTGAGGTTTTCATTCCAGATGGTAATTTTGAGTTTAAGCAGGGAGACCTTGTAAGCATAGTATCCACTTATAAAAACTGTCAGGATTTCTTCAAAAAAATAGGTATCAAAACAAATAAAGTTAAAGATACAATCATTATTGGTGGTGGCGTAACAGGTTATTATCTTGCACATATGCTTTTACAGTCAGGCATCAATGTTAAGATAATTGAGCATAACAGGGAGCGGTGTGAAGAACTCTCCGAACTTCTTCCTAAAGCGACTGTAATTCACGGTGACGGCACCGATAACAAGCTTTTACTTGAAGAAGGAATAGAAAATGCGAGCTCGGTTGTTGCACTTACAAATATTGATGAAGAAAATATTCTTATTTCATTGTTTGCAAAAAGTAAAAACTGCAGGAAACTTATTACAAAAATCAACAGAATTGAATTTGACGAAGTTATAAAAAAGCTTGACCTTGATACAATAATTTATCCAAAGACACTTACTGCAGAAAATGTTCTTCGTTTCGTTAGAGCAAAAAATAACTCATACAGCAGTAATAACATTGAAACGATGCATTTTATTCTTGACGGAAAAGCTGAAGCACTCGAGTTTAAGATTAATGAAGCATCCCGTATTGTAGGAAAGTCGCTTTTAGAACTCAATATTAGAAAAAATGTACTGGTTGCTTGTATAAACCGTAACGGTAAAATTATTATTCCCAAAGGACAAGACAGTATTGAAGTTAATGATAGCGTAATTATTGTTACAACTGTTGGCGGATTGAAAGATATTAACGATATACTGGAAGGTTAAACATTATGAATTATAAACGTATTTTGCGTACTTTGGGTATTGTACTCTGCTTTGAAAGTGCGTTAATGGTTGTTCCGCTTATATGCGCAATCATTTATAAAGAACCCGAAGTATTTGATTTTCTTAAAAGCATATTGATATGCCTTTCTTTCGGCGGACTGTTACTGCTACTAAAAACAAAAAATAAAAATATTTATTCCAAGGACGGATTTGTAATTGTTGCACTTTCTTGGATAGTAATGAGTATTTTTGGTGCATTTCCGTTTATAATTTCAGGCACAATACCTGATTTTATAGATGCTTTTTTTGAGACTGCATCAGGCTTTACTACAACAGGTGCTTCTATTCTCGAGGATGTTGAAGCACTTCCAAAGTCAATTCTATTCTGGAGAAGCTTTACTCATTGGATTGGCGGAATGGGAGTTCTTGTGTTCCTTGTTGCTCTTTTGCCTCTTTCCGGTGGCAACAATCTTTATCTTATGAAGGCTGAGAGCACCGGACCTGCAGTAAGCAAACTTGTTCCTAAAGTTAAGTCCAGTGCGAAAATACTCTATGGTTTATATATCGGGCTGAGTATCCTTCTAATTGTGCTTCTGCTTGCAGGTGGAATGAATTTGTTTGAAGCTCTGACTCACGCTTTTGGAACGGCCGGCACAGGTGGATTTGGAATTTTAAACAGTAGTTTGGCAGGGTACTCATCGTATATTCAGATTGTCATTACCATATTTATGGTGCTGTTTGGAATTGATTTTTCCATATATTATCTTTTGCTTCTTGGAAAATTCAAGCTTATGATTCAGTCAGATGAGGTAAAGACATATATCGGTATTATCCTTGCTTCAACGCTTATAATATGTATTAACTGTGTTAATATGTTTGAAAATGTCTGGGCAGCGCTAAAACACAGTGCATTTCAGGTTTCATCGATTATTACAACAACAGGTTTTTCAACTTGTGATTTTGATTCATGGCCTGCTTTGTCAAAAAGTATACTGGTCCTTTTGATGTTTATTGGTGCTTGTGCTGG
>JAZUPX010000046.1:0-13106 GCA_045605405.1 Clostridia bacterium | reverse complement strand
GCATCAAAATAAGGAAGATACTTTTCTACTGCATCAGGGATTTCGTTTGTGGAAGGTGTGCCGTACTCAGCAATCGGAACGCAACCAAGAGCAATAACTGCTTCGGGCATGATGGGCTGTGTAAGCGGAATACCTGCAATTGCGAAAGAAGTTGCATAGATGGGATGAGCATGAACAACGCTGTTAACGTCGGGACGCTGCTGATATACCCTCATATGCATCTTGATTTCGCTGGAGGGCTTGAAAGAACCGTTTGCTTCCAATACATTACCGTTCTTGTCAACACGGCAGATGTAGTCTGGAGTCATAAAGCCCTTACTTACACCTGTGGGTGTGCAGAGGAATTCGTTGTCGTTAATCTTAACAGAGATGTTACCGTCGTTTGCAGCAACCATACCTCTGTCATAGATTCTCTTACCGATTTCACAAATTTGTTTTTTGATTTCGTACTCATTTACCATATTAAAACATCCTTTCAAAAAAGAATTTAATTGAATCTGTGTATATTTTATACCTTTTGTATAGTTTTGTCAATACCTTTCGAGTGTTTTTTTGTGGTTTTCTGTGGTTTTTTGAATTATTTTAATAAAAACTCAATAACTTCAGCTATTCCGTCGTTATTATAGGAAGATGTAACAAAGATTTTCTCACATCCTGCAAGCCGGAGCCACATTTCAGCCAAATCAACCCGGGCATTCGGATGGTCTGCCCTTCCAGTACTTATGTACTTCTTTGAGAGTTTTCTTGGTATCCTCTGCAATATAAAATGGGTCTGCACTGCGGGTTTCAACCGTATCAAGTTCCGCTTCCAGCCATTCAAAGGAGTACTCGGGATAAGTCTGACAGCTTCGGGGCATCTTTGTATTACTGCCGGCAATAAGCTCTCCCTCGCGAATAGTAATCGGAAGCTTTTCCATAATGTTGCGGAAAGCATGGCTCCTGCGTTTAATTATTAGGAAAATTTTCTGTTTCCCTATAGCTCTTCGTAACAATAACCGCACGGTCAGCTTCTATCTGCGGCATCTTGTCAAAGAGCATATCACGAAGACGCTGTGCACGAGGTGTTATTTTAATTTTTTCCATTGTTTCGTAGTTCATAATCCAAGACCTCCGATACCTTTGTCTACACATATATAATACAACATAACCCCACATTTTATTAGTAGAAAATCACATAAAGCCACAGAAATCTCACTTTTTGTTTTTTGTTTTCAACAGTTTCCCACATTTGTAATCATTTGACGGTTTTTTTGGAAAAAACCATTGAAAAGCTCATTATATTGTGCTATACTCTAATAGAATGGTTGTATTATAACCTTATCTTGTATAGGGAGAGTTTATGTTGGAATTTATATCACACAGTCCGGAAGAAACTGAACAATTTGCATACGAGCTGGCGGCAAAAGTATCTGCTCCGCAGGTTATCTGTCTTACAGGCGACCTTGGTGCAGGTAAAACTGCTTTTACAAGAGGATTTGCGCGCTATTTTGGAATTGAAAAGGGCGTCAGTTCCCCTACCTTTATAATAATGCACCGATATGCAGGAACTGAGGTTATAAATCATTACGACCTTTACAGACTTAACGACTACGATGAGCTTCTTGATATCGGCTTTGAAGAGCAAATTGAAAGCGGCATATCACTTATTGAATGGCCCGACAGCTTTATGGACTATTTGCCGGATAATAAAATAGTGATTAGAATAACAAGACTCGGTGACAGTGACAGACAGATTGTGGTGGAGGATATATAATATGAAGATACTTGCTATTGATACCTCGGCACTTACGGCAACTGCCGCAATACTGTCGAAGGATATGCTTACAGGAGAAATCAATACAACAACGAAGCTCACCCATTCGCAGACAATTATGCCTATGATAGATGAGCTTCTAAAAAAAGTTTCACTAGATATAACGGATATTGACCTTTTTGCCTGCAGTGAGGGACCCGGTTCTTTTACGGGACTTCGTATAGGAATCGGAACGATAAAGGGACTTGCATACGGACTCGGGAAACCCGTTGTGGGAGTTTCCACGTTGGAAGCACTTGCACATAACATTGATGTAACCGAACTTATTATCTGTCCTATTATGGATGCACGGAGAGGTCAGGTATATAACGGATTGTATCGTTACAACGGATATATGCTTGAATGCATTACCGAACCGCGTGCTCTTTCAATTGAGGAGCTTTGCGAAGAACTTACTGAAAAAACAATCTTCGTTGGTGACGGCGTAAATGTACATAAGGAAAAGATTAAGGATCTTCTTGGCGAGAATGCAGTATTTGCCTCTCCGCAGAATCTTCTGCAGAGGGCAGGAAGTGTTGCATATGCGGCACTTAATAAGGAAGCTGTTTCAGCAGAGAATTTGACAGCGGTATATTTAAGAAAGCCTCAAGCAGAGAGAGAACGCGAAGAAAGAAAGGACTGATTTATATGACAATAGCAATCGCATCTGACCACGGAGGATTTGAACTGAAGGATGTACTTATTGACTATCTTGCAGGAAAAGGTCACGCTATTATAAACCTTGGGACGGATTCTTCTGAAAGTGTTGACTATCCCGACTATGCAAGGTATTGTTGTGACGAGGTGCTTTCAAACAGGGCGGATTTTGGCATTCTCGTTTGCGGAACGGGTGTGGGAATATCAATTGCCGCAAACAAAATTGACGGAATAAGATGCGGTCTGTGTCCGTCAAAGGAAATTGCCGCACTTGTAAAACAGCACAATAACGCTAATGTAATTGCATTGGGCGGAAGATTCACCTCCCCCGATGATGCCAAGGATATTGTTGACAGCTATATGTCTGCAGAATTCGAGGGTGGAAGGCATCAGCAGAGAGTTGACAAAATAATGGCACTTGAAAAATAAAATTATAATATACATATAATATTTAGGAGGGATTTTGATGCGTTGTCCGTATTGCGGTCACGACGACAGCAAGGTTATCGATTCTCGCCCCACCGAAGAAGGCGTAGCAATCAGAAGACGGCGTGAGTGCATTAAGTGTGCTCAGAGATTTACTACATATGAAAAGGTAGAAAGTCTTCCCATCGTGGTTATTAAGAAGGATAAGACAAGAGAGCTGTTTAACAGAGAGAAGCTTCTTGCAGGTCTTACCCGTGCGTGTGAAAAACGCCCTGTAGAAACAAGCACGCTTGACAAATTGGTGGACAAGATTGAGTCCGATTTGCAGAACACACTGAAGAGAGAGGTTTCTACAAAAGAAATTGGCGAAAAGGTTATGGAAGGGCTTAAGGACATTGACGAGGTTGCTTATGTTCGTTTTGCTTCCGTATATCGTCAGTTTAAGGATGTAACAACATTCATTGCAGAGGTAAATAAACTTCTCACAGACAAAAACTAATATTTCTGTATGCAAAAACTCAGGTTCGTTTGAACCTGAGTTTTTTTGTTTACGGTTTCAGGACAACTCTGAATTTATGTACAAACTGTTCTATATTTAAAAATGTCTGCATATATTTTTTTGTAGCAAGGAGGGATATATATGCAGGCTGAACACAGACGGGGAAACGGTTTCATTGTATCACCGCTATCAGTACCATTTACGGTGGACAGACCTAAAAAGAAACTAAAACCTATAAAAGTAAAAAGAAATCTCTATATAGGGGAATATATAAAAGATATATTTTCACAAATTTTTGGAGAATGGAAGCAAGTAAGAAACAATGCACTTAAAACTGTCGTATCGGTTTCTGCTGTAGCAGGATGTGCAATATTTTTCTGCAATTTCTTTACCGTAGGAACTGCTATATATAAAGGAAATAAATTGATAGCCTTTTCCACCTCCCAAGAAGCATATTCAAGTGCTCTTACTAATGCAATATCATATGCCTGTGCAGAAAACGAAGGCACAGACGACCTCTGTTTCAGAACGGCACCTGCCCTTACTTTACGCAGTAATATAAGTTATAACAACATACTTTGTGACAAACTTCTTGAAAGCTCGCCTGCATTCAGTTACGGCTGTACTCTTTATTCGGGTGATACTCCCATATTTAGCACACATAATGAAAGTATTGCAAAAGAGGTTGTAAACGAATATATATCATCTTACTCAATGAACGGTGAAGCAAATACGGAAGTAAAACTTACCTATAGAAATGCCGTAATCCCAAATAAAGACATATATGATCGTGAGAAATGTTTATCACTTCTTACGGAAAGCGGCAGTGTCCCGGTTGTCAGTGTGGTGAGCACCTCACAGGAAAAGGAAATTCCCTTTGAAACACAGACTCAGTACGATGCAGGTCTGTATATAGGAGAAAGCATTACTGTCACCGAGGGTCAGGCAGGCTCTACCTTGGTAGAGTCCCAGACAATTTATAAAAATGGTGCTTTTGAGTCAAGCCGTGTACTCTCCGAAAATGTTGTTGTTAAGCCCGTCGCACAGGTTGTTCGTGTAGGGACAAAGCCCAAAGATGTTCTGAACAGCGGACTTTTTTATCCCCTGACAGGAACACTCTCCTCACCTTTTGGCGAGCGTTGGGGCAGGATGCACGAGGGAATTGATATTGCTGTTCCCGTAGGAACGTCAGTAAAGGCGGCTGAATGCGGAACAGTCATTTTTGCAGGAAACGGAGGCACTTACGGAAACTTAGTAAAAATAGACCACGGAAACGGAGTTGTGACCGCCTATGCTCATTTGGATAAAATAAAAGTATCCAAGGGGCAGGCTGTCAATTCCAATACGGAGATAGCACTAAGCGGTAATACGGGACGGTCCACAGGTCCGCATCTGCATTTTGAAGTAGTAAAGGACGGAGTACCTCTTAATCCAAATACGTATTTGAAAAAGAGATGATGCAACATCATCTCTTTTAGGGTATGTAGAGTTTATTGGTTTTTTTATCAATACAAACAATGACATAACCGTTTTCCCTTATTTTAATTTTACCAAGAAATTCAAGAGGGTCTGATTCGTCATCACACTTCAGGGCTAATGCACCGCTTGTTTCACAATCCCCCACCCAATAGTGCCCGTGTTTTTTGTAGTTTTCATATATAGTTTTGTTACTTAGGATAAACCGTATTTCACGGCTTACCTCCGAAAAGGATTTTCCGGTAATCTTTTTCCAGTTAAAGCCCTCAATGTTAAAAGGAGCTGTTTCCTTTATTTCTACTATTTCTGGGGCACTTTCTTTTTCAAATTTTCCTATAAACATCTGTCTTCCGCTCTGGGTTATAAGTATGCCGATATGCCCCTTTGTACTGATACTTTTCTGCAGTTTTCCGTCTACTATGTTTCCTATCGGCACGGCTTCACCGCCTATAAGCCATGCTTTCAGACCTCCGCTTACGCCGTTTATCTCGATTTCTACGCTGTTATCCCTGACTTTTGCTCTTCCCTGTCCTATTTCTGCAAGGGGAATAAGCTCAATTATTTTTTCCATTTTTTCACAACCTTTCTATCAAAAGATTATGAGTTATTTTGGTGAATTATTATTTTTTTGTGAACTTTATAAATAATAGTTGAAATATTTCCCAAATGTGGTATTATATATATTTGAGGGCATATTTTTAAAATGTTAATTATTATTTTAGGAGGTAATATATATGACTATCAAACCGCTTGGCGACAGAGTCGTTATTAAAATGGTTGAAACTGAGGAAACAACTAAGAGCGGAATCGTTCTTCCCGGCAGTGCAAAGGAAAAGCCCCAGTATGCCGAGGTTGTTGCAGTTGGTCCCGGTGGCGTTGTTGACGGCAAGGAAATTGTGATGGAAGTTAAGGTTGGCGACAAAGTGCTTCTTTCTAAATATGCAGGCACAGAAGTTAAACTTGACGGACAGGAATATACAATTCTCCGTCAGAACGAAATTCTTGCAAAGCTTGACTAATTAAAGGAGTGAATTTTAATGGCTAAGGACATTTTATTTGGTGAAGAAGCACGTAAGGCACTTGAGAGCGGTGTTAATCAGCTCGCTAATACTGTAAAGGTAACACTCGGACCCAAGGGCAGAAATGTTGTTCTTGAGAAGAAATTCGGCGGTCCCCTCATCACAAATGACGGTGTTACAATTGCAAAGGAAATTGAACTTGAGAACCCCTTTGAAAATATGGGTGCTCAGCTTGTAAGAGAAGTTGCTACAAAGACAAACGACGTAGCAGGTGACGGTACTACAACAGCTACACTTCTCGCTCAGGCACTTGTTCGTGAAGGTCTTAAGAATGTTGCCGCAGGTGCTAATCCCATGGTTTTAAGACGCGGTATCGCAAAGGCTGTTGACGCTGCAGTTGACTGTATCGTTAAGAGTGCAAAGAAAGTAAACGGCAAGGAAGACATTGCACGTGTTGCTTCTATCTCTGCAGGAGATGAAAAAATCGGTGCACTTATTGCCGATGCTATGGAAAAGGTTTCCAGCGACGGTGTTATCACTATCGAAGAGGGAAAAACAGCAGAAACCTACAGCGAAGTTGTTGAAGGTATGCAGTTTGACCGCGGTTACCTCTCCCCCTATATGGTAACAGATACAGAAAAGATGGAAGCTGTTCTTGACGACCCCTACATTCTTATCACGGATAAGAAGATTTCCAATATTCAGGATATTCTTCCTATTCTTGAGCAGATTGTTCAGCAGGGCAAGAAGCTTCTCATCATTGCTGAAGATATTGAGGGTGAAGCCCTTACAACTCTTATCGTAAATAAGCTCCGCGGTACATTCACCTGCGTAGCTGTTAAGGCTCCCGGCTTCGGTGACAGAAGAAAGGCTATGCTTCAGGATATCGCTATTCTTACAGGCGGTACAGTTATCAGCGAAGAGCTTGGTCTTGAGCTTAAGGAAGCTGATTTCAGCCAGCTCGGACGTTGCCGTCAGGCAAAGGTTCTCAAGGAAGCTACTATCCTTGTTGACGGTCTTGGCGACAGTCAGCAGATTAAGGACAGAGTATCTCAGATTAAGAGTGAGATTGAGTCCACAACAAGTGATTTCGACCGTGAAAAGCTTCAGGAAAGACTTGCTAAGCTTTCCGGCGGTGTTGCAGTAAGCAAGGTTGGTGCAGCTACCGAAACAGAAATGAAAGAAATGAAGCTCCGCATTGAAGATGCTCTCGCAGCTACAAGAGCTGCCGTTGAAGAAGGTATCGTTGCAGGCGGTGGCACAAGCTTTATCACAGCAACAGAGTGTGTTAAGGCACTTACAGAAACTCTTTCCGGCGACGAAAAGACAGGTGCTTCTATCGTTCTTCGTGCTATTGAAGAACCCGTTAAGCAGATTTGTGCAAATGCAGGTGTTGAGGGTGCAGTAGTTGTTGAAAAGATTAAGTCCTCCAAGGACGGTATCGGCTACAACGCTCTTACAGACGAGTATGTTGATATGATGAAAGCAGGTATCGTTGACCCTGCTAAGGTTACAAGAAGTGCTCTTCAGAATGCAGCTTCCGTTGCAAGTATGGTGCTTACAACAGAATCTATCGTTGCTGATAAGCCCAAGGACGGTCCCGACCCTGCAGCAGCAGCTCAGGCAGCAGCAATGGGCGGAGGAATGTATTAATAGACGGATGACAAGGTCATCCTTTCGCAACGAAAAGTTTCTAACGAAAATATTTCGTTGCGAGGAAAGGGCTTTCGCTCGCGCGGCACTCACCGTGCCAGCCCTTGCAAGGTGTTAAAATCGAGGTACACGCCCCCGATTTTAACGATTTTATGTATTTAAAAAGGTTGTTTCGATTACGAAACAACCTTTTTTGTTTTATTCACTTTCAATAATAGCGATCAATTCCTTTTCAAAATCAGGATTTTTAATTTTGTGGTATCTATCCCCAAACTGTCTCGCAATATTTATATATTCTCCACCTATCATTGATATGTAGAGGTGTTTCTGTCCGTCGTCATTCCAATTTGCCAGTATTCTGTAGGATTTATCAGGCAACACGCCTATAATTGTATTGGATAGTCTGCGGGTATATGAGTTTTCTTTAAGAAGTACTTGGGACTTTTCTATCTGACTTTTACTTAATACATACTCCACGTTCTCACCGTTTCTGTCGTCATAAACTGTAAGAGTTACCGATTCTGCTTCGGAAAGACTTCTTAAATTTCTAATTTCCCAACCGCTGATATGAAAGAACGAATAGATAAGAGCAATGATTACTAAAATTATGATTATGGGCAATACCTTTTTAATTTTTTTTATTTCACATACCTCCTGACAATAAGTTTAATTATTTCAACAAAGGTAAACCCAAGCGCGGTTAAAGTATACATCGTTACTAAAATTCCCGGTCCTTCACTTCCGTGAGTATTGGTGTTAAGCAAAATGCACCAAAATATTATACCAATAAGAAGCATTAATGCTGACAAAAGATAAGTTTTCCTAAGTTTCCAAAGGGACAGCCCCAACAATAAACCTACAATTACCGGTAGAATATATATGAAAAAAACAGTAAAGTTAATCTGTGCCACCTATATCAGCTCCTTTATGTAAAATCAATCAACCGACTTCCTTTGTATTTCAAAATTCCTTTTTGATTTATTCTATAATTGTTATAAGACAATTCAGACACATTAAAGTGCCGTATTTTATTTTTGCACTGAAAGGTAATAACATATGATTTTTTAGCAAGCGGTGCCTGATTCTTCCTATAAATTGTTTTGTCAAAGCCCTGTTTATTTATAACAACAGCTTCTTCCCTCTTTTCCTTGGAAAAGTAATTGTGAAGAATCTTTACTACAATACCAATAATAATAACGAGTTCAAGAATCACAAAAACATAATTCATCAATCCCATAAGCCACCATCCTATTCAACAGTAAAATACACATCATAAAGGTCTTTGTCAAAACTTCCTGCTGTTTTAAACTCTATTTCTTTTGTCAGGCGGTAAAAGCCCTGCTCAAGCTCGCCATAAAGCCATTTCCAGTCAACCTGAAGCTCTGTTATGTCATTCCTTTTAATTTCATATGCCACAGCATTCCACGCATACTCAATGAGGGGATTTGTTTCAACAGGTGTCCAGTTATCGTTGACTGTTTTTTCAAGCTTAAACCATTCTCCTGTCTGTAATTCTCCGTCGGGATTTCCGCCGAACTGTTCTATTTTTAATGTCATACCATTAGCAGTTACATTATCAGCATAAAGAGAAAGCCCCCATTTGTCACCGCTATTGCTGACTATAATACTTGTCGGGCCGTCAGCACCGCCTATTACTCCGACACTTGCATTGTTACAAGCGGTGAGCAATAAGCTACACAATAAAATTGATATGGTTAAAATTCGTTTCATAGGCGTTACCTCCTTTAATTATAATCATTCTCTTTCATTAAATATAAACACTGCTATCGGTACAATAATCGCAACCGCTATTGCAATCCATGTACTAAAATTCATAATTATGAACCCCCTACACTGAGAATAATATAAATCCTATTGTGTTTGTGGCAAAGTTAGCAAACATATGTGTCAGCCATGACAGATATATGTTTTCGTTTTTTTCATCAAATTTGTTGAAAATCAATCCCCCTGCAAATAGACCCAGAAGAGATAAAAGTATCACGGGAATACCAAACCACCCAATCATCATTGCTATGTGATATAGCGCAAATAACAAACTACTGAAAATATAGGCAAATTTCCTTGTTGTAAATTTCTTTAGTGCTATAAACGAAAATCCACGGGAAAAAAATTCTTCCAAAAGGGAGTTGACAAAGGATATGTAAATAGCAACCCATATGAAATTCGACTTATTTACTCCTGTTGTTTCACTGAGGCTGGTTGTAAGAGTGGAAAAATCAAACACATTCCTGAAAATGAAATATGCTCCCAATATAGTTACATAAACCGCTGCACCCAAAGATATCGCCGTGACAATACCCGATTTGTTTGGCTTTACCAAATTTTTAATGTTTACTTTCTTATTAAAAAGTCCGTAAACAATAGGAATCAAAAGAAAGAGTATAATCTTTATTAACGATTTAACTGCGTACCCCGGCTGAATAACAGCATCTACAATCGCCATAACAATGCAGGCTATTGCAACGAGTAAAGGAATTTGAATTTTTTTCATTTTATCAGCTCCTTTCAAGAGCCTGTTTAAATCACTAAGTTCAGTGTACCATAAAATCATAAAATTTTCAATTTTTTTCTATTTTTGGTATGAGAGAGATTTTTCTTGTGTTTTTAGTAATTTATGCTATAATGAAAAATGGTAAGAATGAGTTTATTATGAGGTGTTCTATGAAGCTCACATTCGCCCCTATGGAGGGGATCACATCATATATATACAGAAACACACATGCGGAATATTTTGGTGGTTGCGACGAATATTACACTCCCTTTATCTCCCCCAGTGATAACAGTAAAATCGGGAGAAAGGGATTCAAGGATATGCTCCCCGAAAATAACAGTGTCGTAAAACCCGTTGTGCAGACACTTACAAACAATCCACAATCATTCTTGAAATTCTGCGAGAAGTTAAAGGAATATGAATACAACGAGGTAAACATAAACCTTGGTTGTCCGTCGGGGACTGTTGTTAATAAAAAACGAGGAAGCGGACTTTTACGCGAGCCGTGGGTTCTTGAAAAATTTTTGGATGAAATTTTCGAGGAATGTGACATTGAAATTTCATTAAAAACACGAATTGGTTTCGATTCCCCCGACGAATTTGACGACTTGCTAAAGCTGTACAACAAATATCCCGTCAAGGAACTTATTGTACACCCCCGCTGCCGTCAGGATTTTTACAAGGGCGAGCCTTGTTATGAAGCTTTTGAAAAGGCATACACAAACTCAAAAGCACCCCTCGGGTATAACGGAAATGTTTTTTCTGTGGAGGACTATAACAGAATCTCTTTACAATATCCCCACCTAAACAGCATTATGATTGGCCGCGGTGCTGTGACAAATCCTGCTATTTTCCGCGAAATCAGGGGAGGAAAGAAAATCACCACAGAAGAAATGGTTGAGTTTACGGATATTCTTGCAGAGCGATATAACAGAATTTTATCTTCTGACCACTTTACAATGCACAAGCTAAAAGAGATATGGATATATATGATGGAAAATTTTCCAAAAGAGGAAAAAATATTAAAAACAGTTCGCAGGACAGACAAACTCACAGAGCTTCTCCGTGCGGTACATTCTCTCCCTCAAATGGAAAGATAAAACATTGACACGAAGCTTATAGTAAGATATAATAATATCGTTGATATTTTAACGAAAAGGAGAAAAACCATGAAAAAGATTCTTTCACTTATTTTAGTATTGGCTACTATGCTTTCATTTGCAGCTTGTACAAAGGAAACTGCAAACGAAGAGCCTGAAACAAAACCCGAAAACGAACAAATTGTTGATACAGAAGAGGATGTTCAGGAAGAAAAAATTCCTGAAGAAGAAAAAGAAGAGGTTGAAGAAAAGCCGGCAGTTAAGCCTGAAGCTAAGCCCGAAACGAAGCCTGAGGCTAAACCTGAAGCTAAGCCTGAGGAAAAACCTGAAGCTAAGCCCCAGACTTCTCTGACCGTTGGAAACACTCTTCTCGCCGATTTCAAAGCAAAGGCAGGCTCACACTCAAGTGCCGGATCCCTTGCGGAAGCACTTGCTGCTAACCCCTCAATCAGCAATATCGGATGCGTAGCAATGCCTGTTGAGCCCGGTTTCCTTACAGGTTTTGACAATGCAGAAATAAAGGGATTCAAGGAGGGTGCAATGTTTGCTCCCATGATTGGAACTATTCCCTTTGTAGGTTATGTATTTACTCTTGAAGACGGTGTGAATGCATCCGACTTCATATCTACTCTTAAATCTTCTGCTAATCTCAGATGGAACATCTGCACATCTGCTGATGAGATGATTGCAGGAAGCTCGGGAAACAAAGTATTCTTTGTTATGAGCCCCAAGAGTTTCGAAGAACAATAAAATAGAAAAAGCGGGAATTATCCCGCTTTTTTAATGACTAAAGTTAGTGGTGGTGAAAAAATGTTATTTTCAAGCATCCCATTTTTATACTATTTCCTGCCGTTGGTACTGCTGTTTTATTTTGCAGTACCCAAAAGCTTAAAGAATACTGTACTTTTGCTCTTCAGCCTTGCTTTCTATGCGTGGGGCGAGCCTATGTATGTGTTTCTTATGATTGCAACAGTAGGAGCAAACTATCTGCTCGGACTTTTAATTGAAAAGTTCAGGGGCAGAATGCTTTCCAAAATATTTGTGATATTGTCCGTTGCCTTGTCCCTTGGGGTACTCGGGTACTTTAAGTATGCCGATTTCTTTATAGAGAATTTCAATGCGGTAACGGGACTTTCTGTGAAGCTTCTGGGCATTGCACTCCCGATTGGTATAAGCTTCTACACATTCCAGATACTGAGTTACACGGTAGATGTGTACCGCGGAGATGTCAGGGCACAGAAAAACCCAATTACTCTGGGTGCATATATTTCACTTTTCCCTCAGCTTATTGCAGGGCCTATTGTCCGTTACTCAGATGTTGAAA
Source organism: Clostridia bacterium (assembly GCA_045605405.1). GTDB lineage: Bacteria > Bacillota > Clostridia > UMGS1883 > UMGS1883 > UMGS1883. The sequence goes on along the minus strand of JAZUPX010000046.1, from coordinate 648 downwards.
AACAGCTTAATGAAAGGACACATTCTTTTGATAAATTCTCGTTAGGTGTTCGCAGATTCATTTTCGGTCTTTCCAAAAAGATAATTTTAGCTAACACCTTGGGTGAGCTTTGTGAAGCTTTCCATATGGCAAATGACAAATCTGTACTCTTTTACTGGCTGTTTGTAATTTCTTATATGCTCCAGATTTATTTTGATTTCTCGGGCTACAGCGATATGGCAATCGGACTTGGCAAAATGCTGGGATTTGACTTTATGGAAAACTTCCGCTATCCCTTTATTTCAAGAAGCGTGAGTGAATTCTGGAGAAGATGGCATATTTCCCTTGGCTCTTGGTTCCGTGATTATGTATATATTCCTATGGGCGGAAACAGAGTCAAGAAACTCAGACTTCTTGTAAATATTTTTACTGTATGGTTTTTGACGGGATTCTGGCATGGTGCAGAATGGAATTTCATTATTTGGGGAATATATTTCGCTATACTTCTTCTTGCAGAAAAATATTTCCTTGGCAAATATCTTGAAAAGACGAAAGTGCTGAGCTATATTTATGTGCTTTTCCTCGTTGCAATCAGCTTTGCAATATTCAGTGCCAACGGATTAAAAGAAGCATTTTCCACAGTAGGCGGAATGTTCGGTGCAGGCTCTA
>JAZUPX010000045.1:0-12695 GCA_045605405.1 Clostridia bacterium | reverse complement strand
CTTAAAAACGGTTGGACAAAAGATATTGACAAGGAAATAATTTTTAAATTTTCCGAAGGATACAAGGACTTTTTAACACAGTGCAAGACAGAAAGAGAGTCTGTCAGGGAAACTGTACGACTTGCAGAGGAATGTGGTTTTAAACCCCTTGAATCCTTTAAAACACTCAAGGAGGGTGACAAGATTTACGCAGTAAACAAGCTCCGCAGTGTTATGCTTGCCGTTATCGGAAGTGAAAAGCTTACAGACGGTGTTAATATTGTGGGTGCACACATTGATGCCCCCCGCCTTGACCTCAAACCCAATCCCCTTTACGAAGACGGTGAAATGGTGTTCCTTAAAACTCATTACTACGGCGGCATCAAGAAATATCAGTGGAGTGCAATTCCCCTTGCACTTCACGGTGTAGTTATTACAAAAGACGGTGAAACCGTAAATATCCGCATTGGTGATGAAAATGATGATGTGACATTCGTTATCACAGACCTGCTCCCCCACCTAGCCGGGGAGCAGATGAAAAAATCTGCCTCCGAAATTATCGAGGGTGAACAGCTTAATATTCTTATCGGCGCAATGCCCTCTCCCGACGAAGAAAAGGAAGCAGTAAAGGAAAACATTCTTGCAATCCTCAATGAAAAATATGGCATCTGCGAGGAAGATTTCTTAAGTGCAGAGCTTCAGGTAGTTCCTGCGGCAAATGCCAAGGATGTAGGTTTTGACAGAAGCCTTATCGGCTCCTACGCTCATGATGACAGAGTGTGTGCTTACCCCTCACTTATGGCAATTCTAACTACCGAGGCTTGCGACAAAACTGCCGTATGTATTCTGACCGACAAGGAAGAAGTCGGCAGTATGGGCAATACTGGCGCAAAGAGTGATTTTATGAAGCTTGTGCTTCTTGAAATGATGGATAAAGCAGGCGAAGGTGCAACAGAACTCAATCTTCTCCGGTGTCTTGACAGAAGCTACTGCTTAAGTGCCGATGTAAATGCGGCATTTGACCCCAACTTCCCCTCGCCCTACGAAAAACGCAACTGCGGAAAGCTTAACTACGGCGTTGCAATTTCAAAATACACAGGTGCAAGAGGCAAGAGCGGTTCTTCCGATGCTTCTGCAGAGCTTATGGGCAAAATCCGTACACTCTTTAATGACAACGGCGTACTTTGGCACGTTTCCGAGCTTGGCAAGGTTGACGCAGGCGGTGGCGGAACAATTGCGCAGTATGTTGCAAATCTTGGCGTTGAAACCGTTGACTGCGGTGTGCCGATTTTAAGTATGCACGCACCTTTTGAGGTCGCTTCCAAGCTTGATGTATATATGGCATATAAAGCGTTCCATGCTTTTATGAACAATTGAGGTATTAAAATGAGAATAGATAAATTTTTAAAGGTTTCCAGAATTATAAAACGCCGTACCGTGGCAAACGAAGCCTGTGATGCAGGCAGAGTAAGTATTAACGGTAAGGTGTGCAAGGCAAGTGCCGAAATTAAATGCGGTGACATTGTGGAAATCAGATTCGGTGAAAGGTTGATAAAAGTACGTATTGAGGATATTAAGGAGCATACCCTTAAAAATGATGCGGCATCCCTTTACACCGTACTTGACAACAACTAAGGAGCGATTAATTTGAAAAAGCTATGGGAACTCTTTTCCGCTTTCTTCAGAATAGGTGCATTCACCTTTGGCGGTGGCTATGCAATGCTATCACTTATTCAGAGAGAAGTGGTTGACAATAAAAAATGGGCAACTGATGAGGAAGTGCTGGACTACTATGCCGTGGCACAATGCACTCCCGGTGTTATTGCCGTAAATACTGCGACCTTTGTAGGTTATAAGCAGAAAGGTATTTTGGGGGCTGTTGCGGCAACTTTTGGCGTTGTGCTTCCATCACTTATTATAATTACAGCAATCGCCTCCGTATTACAGAATTTTATGGAGTATGATATTGTACAGCATATCTTCGGAGGAATCCGTGTTGCCGTTGCTGTCCTCATTGTCAATGCAGTTATAACAATGGGTAAAAAATCTGTAAAGGATGTACTCTGTGCCACTCTGGCGGTTTTATCCTTTATAGTGTCAATAATATTCTCCGATCTTTCCCCCGTATTTGTAGTATTGGCGGCAGCACTTGTGGGACTTGTTACAATGAAGAGAGGGGGAAATAAAGTATGATTTTCCTCTATCTTTTCATTGAATTTTTCAAGACAGGACTTTTCTCTATCGGCGGAGGTCTTGCAACAATCCCTTTCCTTACTGCAATGGGTGAAAAATGGGGTTGGTTTACAAACGAAACTCTCGGAAATATGATTGCTGTGGGTGAATCCACTCCAGGTCCTATCGGTGTAAATATGGCAACATATGTAGGCTACACCGTAGGTATGAAAGAGTACGGTATATGGGGAGCAATTCTCGGAGGATTCACAGCAACACTGGCACTTATCCTGCCGTCGGTTATAATTATCCTTATTGTTGCGAGAATACTCAAAGCATTTAAGGAAAACAAGCTTGTAGAAAGGTGCTTTTACTCCATCCGTCCTGCCGTAACAGGTATGATTGCAACTGCGGCGGTTATGATGATAAAAAGCGGTGTTTTCACAAAAGACGGCAAAAATATACTTGAAATGATTGATATAAAGGCACTTATCCTTTTTGCAGTGCTTTTGGTATGCACCAATAAAATCAAACTGCACCCGATATTTTATATAATTATTGCAGGAGTAATAGGTGCAGTATTTAAGATGGGAGCAATATAATGGATATTTTAAAACAGCTCTGTCTGGAATTAAAAACCGACGAAGCAAAAACACAAAACGTAATAAATCTTTTAGACGAGGGAAACACAATTCCCTTTATTGCCCGTTACCGTAAGGAGCTTACGGGCAATATGGACGACCAGCTTATAAGAAGCATTTCTGACAGGCTGGCGGCACTCCGTGCTATTGAGGAAAGAAAAGCCGAGGTTATAAGGCTGATTGACGAACAGGGCAAACTCACAGACGAAATTTCTGTGGCGGTAGAAAAAGCAAAAACCCTTACCGAGCTTGAGGATATCTACCGTCCCTACCGCCCCAAGAGAAAAACCCGTGCAAGTGTTGCCCGTGAAAAGGGGCTTGAGCCTCTTTCCCAGCTTATCATAGAGCAGGAATTTGCAGGAGATATTTTTGAAGAAGCGGCTAAATACATAGATGAGGAAAAAGGCGTTTCTTCTGTAGAGGATGCAATCGGCGGTGCAAAGGACATCATTGCAGAGGACGTTTCCGACAATGCCGATTACAGAAAAAATATCCGCAGACTCACTTATATGAACGGTGTTATTGCAAGTAAGCAGGGCAAGGGAGAAAACAGCGTATATCAGATGTATTACGAATTCTCCGAGCCTGTAAAGGCAGTTGCTGACCACAGAATCCTTGCAATGGACCGCGGTGAAAAGGAAGACATTTTAAGCGTAAAAATAGATGTGGACAGCGAAATTATAACAAATTACCTTTTTAAAGAGCTTATTATAAAAGACGGCACACAGCTCACGGGCCTTGTAAAAGAAGCAATTGAAGACAGCTACAAGCGTCTTATTGCACCGTCTATTGAAAATGAAATTCGCTCCGACCTTACCGAAAGAGCGCAAAATGGTGCAATATCTCTTTTCAGCGTAAACCTTAAGAATCTTCTTATGACTCCGCCCGTTAAGGGACATATTGTGCTTGGTGTTGACCCTGGTTACAGAACGGGCTGTAAGCTTGCAGTTGTTGACTCTACCGGTAAGGTGCTTGAAACAGGTGTTGGATATTTTACACTTGAGCATCACGACCTTGAAAAAGCAAAGAAGCAGGTTAAGGGAATGATTGAAAGAAACTCCGTTACACTTGTTTCCATTGGTAACGGTACTGCAACGGGCGAAAGCGAAAAATTCATTGCTTCCCTTATCGGTGAGCTTAACCGCCCTGTTAAATATATGGTAGTTTCCGAAGCAGGTGCATCCGTTTACAGTGCGAGTGAGCTTGGTGCAAAGGAATTTCCTGATTATGACGTATCCCTCCGCAGTGCGGTTTCTATTGCAAGAAGACTTCAGGACCCCCTTGCAGAGCTTGTTAAGATTGATCCCCGTTCAATAGGTGTCGGCCAGTATCAGCACGACTGCAATCAGAAGAAGCTGTCGGGTGCACTTGGCGGCGTTGTTGAGGACTGCGTAAACAATGTAGGCGTTGACCTTAACACGGCATCTGCATCTCTTCTCAGTTATATTTCGGGTATTTCCTCTGCCGTAGCAAAAAATATTGTTGCCTACCGCGAAGAAAACGGCTCATTCACCAAAAGACGTGAACTTCTGAAAGTAAGCAAGCTTGGTGAAAAAGCGTTTGTCCAGTGCGCAGGCTTTATGCGTATTCCCAACGGAAAGGAATTTCTGGATAATACATCCGTCCATCCTGAAAGCTATGATGCGGCAAGAGCTCTTATCGAAAAGTGCGGTTATACGAAAGAGGAAATCAAAAAAAGTAGTTTCCCCGACATATTAACCCGTGTGACAAAGGACATTGCAGAAGCAATCTGCAAGCAGTTTGATATTGGTATGTTTACTCTCCGTGACATTTGCGACACTCTTTCAAAACCCGGCAGAGATATGCGTGATGAACTTCCCAAGCCACTCCTTAGGAGCGGTTGTATGTCCCTTGAGGAGCTTACTCCGGGAATGATTCTTGACGGCACAGTAAGAAATGTTATTGACTTTGGTGCGTTTGTGGATATTGGGGTTCATCAAGACGGACTTGTTCATATATCACAGATTTCCGATAAATTTATAAAGCACCCCACAGATGTGCTTAGTGTAGGAGATATTATAAAGGTGAAAATTCTTGATGTTGACAAGGAGAAAAAGAGAATTTCCCTTACTATGAAGCTTTAAGAGGTAGCCTATGAAATACTTAAGACAACTTTTAATTATCTTGGGAATTACGTTTGTGGGTGAGGTTTTGAATTACTATCTTCCCCTCCCCATACCTGCAAGCATATACGGGCTTGCGTTAATGCTTATTCTCCTGTGTACGGGGGTATTGAAGGTAAGCTCCGTTAAGGAAACAAGTCAATTCATCCTTGATGTGATGCCGTTGATGTTTATTCCTGCGGCAGCAGGTGTAGTTAGAGAGTGGGGAATTATAAAGCCAATCTTAATCCCTACGGTAATAATAATAACCGTTGTGACAGTTATTGTTATGGCTGTAACGGGGCTTGTAACCCAGTGGTTAATCAACATCAGGCGAAAGGGGGAAGAAAAAAATGTTCACTGAATCAGCTTTTTTCTACACATTTATAACCCTTGCCTTTTATGAACTTACATCTGTAATTCAGAAAAAAATAAAACAAGCGTGGTTTAATCCGCTTCTTCTTACGATTGTATTTACGGTAATAATGCTTGTTGCAGGAAACATAAAATACGAGGAATATGAGGCAGGAACCAAAATCATCAGCTATCTTCTTACTCCTGCAACGGTATGTCTTGCAATCCCTCTTTACGAAAAACTGAGCGTACTTAAAAAGAATGCCGTGGCAATACTTGTGGGAATTTTCTCAGGAGTTATAACCTCTACATTGTGCGTGGTAGCCGTAATTTTTATTTTCAAGCTTGATAACACTGTACTTGCAACTTTCCTGCCAAAATCGGTAACCACAGCTATTGGAGTAGGTATTACCGAGGAGCTTGGCGGAATTGCGGCTTTAGCAGCAATTACAATTATAATTACGGGGATAATTGGCAACATACTTGCCGAGTGGGTATGTAGGATATTTAAGATAACAGACCCCGTTGCCGTGGGTACGGCAATAGGAACATCCTCCCACGCAGGGGGAACGGCAAAGGCTTTGCAATTAGGACAGACGGAGGGAGCAATAAGCGGTCTTTCCATTGCAGTTGCAGGTATTATGACAGTAGTTGTCGCCCCTCTGTTTATGAATTTATTTACATAGAATTGTTTACGAACAAAAAAACGGTGTGTATCAAAAGATACACACCGTTTTCTATTAGTCAATAGGTTCTGTTTCAGTTTCGTCGTACTCGCTCTGTCCGTCATAAACGTCTGCATCGAGTGCCTCGGAATCTTCCGCAGGAACATCCTCAACGCCAACCTCTTCGGTATTTTTTATATCATCGATTTTCTTGCGGAGAACAGCAATCTCTTCCTCGTAAGAATCGATATTTTCGAGCATTTCCTTTATTGCTTCCATAACCTGACCGTCTCTCTTGAAAGCTTTATACGCTTCAAAGCCGATTTCCTTATAAAGGTTTTTAACCTTTTTCTGTTTATCGCTTATTTCGAGATTCAGCTTTGCAATGGAATAAAGCTTCTTGCTCTGTTTACTGGAGGTTGTAGCAACTTCTGAAGCTATTTCTTTAACTTTATCCAAAAATTCCATTGAGTTTCCTCCTCTATATTAGTCAATTAGTCAAAGCTGGGCTTTGCCAAAAATCCGGGGATTTCAAGGTCACCGTCATCTCCGATAGCACCGAAGAATCCGTTATCCTTATCCTTTTTCTTTCCTTCAAGACCTGTTGCAATAACTGTGATGATGATATCGTCTTCAAGGCTTTCATCAATTGCAGCACCGAAGATAACATTTGCATCCTCATCCACGCAGTCGCCAATAAGATTTGCAGCCGCATTTGTTTCGTGAAGGTTAAGGTTAGCACCACCGATAACATTGATGAGCACGCCTGTTGCACCGTCGATAGTTGTTTCGAGAAGAGCACTTTCGATAGCCATCTTAGCAGCTTCTTCGGCACGGTTTTCACCGCTTGCACGACCGATACCCATATGAGCAAGGCCTGCATCCTTCATAACTGTTGTAACGTCAGCGAAGTCAACATTGATAAGACCAGCACCTACGATAAGGTCGGAGATGCCCTGTACGCCCTGACGAAGAACTTCGTCAGCATCCTTGAATGCATCAAGAAGGCTTGTCTTATTATTGCTGATATCAAGAAGTCTGTCGTTGGGGATTACAACGAGCGTATCCACATTGCCGCGGAGCTGTTCAACACCCTCCTCAGCCTGAATCATACGTCTTCTGCCCTCAAAACCGAAAGGCTTTGTAACGATAGCAACTGTAAGAACACCGAGTTCCTTTGCAATACCTGCAACAACGGGAGCTGCACCTGTACCTGTTCCGCCGCCCATACCTGCTGTTACAAATACCATATCTGCATCTTTAAGTACCTGCTCGATTTCTGCACGACTTTCTTCTGCAGCCTTTCTGCCGATTTCAGCCTTACCGCCTGCACCCTGACCTTTTGTAAGCTTGTCGCCAATCTGAATTTTCTGGCTGGCATGACTCTTGGTAAGTGCCTGCTTATCTGTATTTACAGCGATGAATTCAACACCCTTAATACCTGCTTCTACCATTCGGTTTACAGCGTTGTTACCGCCGCCGCCTACACCGACAACTTTAATTTTCTGAGCTGCGCCGAGCTCTTCTGCGTATTCCATTCTCACCTGAAATCCTCCTCTATAAGTAATATAGCTATAATAAATACAATTATATACTATATAATACACCTAAACGCGCCGAGTTTCAAGAAAAATTTTAAATTCTTATTAAATAATTGCGTTTTTTAAGGATTTGTGTCTTTATTTTCCGTAACAATCTCCTTTTCACGGTATGTAAGTCTTTCAAGATTTACATATCCTGAGGGCATCTCACCAGCTTTTGTCTTTTCAATGACATAATCATAAATAGGTCCGAAGCACTCCATCTTATAATCAAGCTTACTTGTATCTCCCACCGTAACGCAAAGCTTTTTACTACTGTAATAGAATTTTATATCGGTTATATCGGTTACATCAATTTCAACCATCTTGTCAATATAACCCGATTTTGTAAACTCACTCAAGCATTTTAAAAGAGCATCAAGCTGTCTTTTATCTTCGGCAGTTATGATACTGCCCTCCTTATACTTGACATTTTTAATACCCGTTATTTGGGGAAGCTCAGGAGATGAAGAAACCGTATTATTCCCGTCAGCGGATGCACCTGAAGAGTTTCTCTTCTCCACACATCTGCCGTCGGCAGTTATGATAATATATCCGTTTTCCGCTGTCAGATAGGCTACACCAACCTCCTCCACTACGGTTACTATTATTTTAGAGGGGAGGTCACGTTTGATTTTTACACTTTCAACATAGCCCATCGATTTTACACTATCTCTTGCTTCGCCAAGGTTTACGCTGAAAATATTTACACCCGTTATAAGTCCGCTGGCATTTATTACATCCTGTTCTTTCAAAGCCATATTTCCGCGGACTTCAATTTTATCAATATCGAAACCGGGAGTCAGGAGCATAATAGAAATAATGGAGGCTGTCAAAACAACAAGCGTCAGGAGCGCCAATTGTTTCTTCTGCCGTCTTTTCATTTTTCTCACTGTCTCCCACCTTCTTTCATCAGTTTGTTTTCTTTATATCTGCACCTAATTCCGAGAGCATCTTATCCAAATTCACATAACCGCGCTCAATATAGTGGATACCGCTTAACTCACTTACCCCGTCTGCACCTAAAGCCGCCACGGTAAGTGCAGCCCCACCACGCAAATCCATTGCCTTAAGAGGTGATGCACAAAGCTTCTGCCCTTTTACTATTGCCACTCTTCCGTCCTGAAGAATATCAGCACCCATCTTCCGAAGCTCGGGAATGATTTTATATCTGCTGTCAAAAATATTTTCTACAATTACACTTGTTCCCTCCGCAAAGCACAATGCCGCCATAACGGGGGACTGTGCATCAGTGGGGAATCCCGGATAAACCTGCGTTTTTATCATATCCACGCTTTTTATTCTTTCAGGTGCACGAATGTACATCTTGTCGTTAAAAAATTCTATTTTCGCACCGCTGTCACGAAGAACTGATACAATGGCACCCAAGTGTGAACTCCTTACATTAAGAAGCTCTATCTCACTTTTAGTAGTCATTGCACTGCACATAAGGGTAGCTGCAACAATTCTGTCGGGCATTACCTTATGCTCTGCACTGTGAAGATGTGCAACTCCTTTGATACTGATAAATTCCGTTCCTGCGCCCTCTATACAGGCGCCCATCTTGTTAAGGAATTCGCACATATCGGTTATTTCAGGCTCTTTCGCGGCATTGGAAATAGTTGTTTCCCCGTTAAGGCAAACCGATGCTAAAATGATATTTTCCGTTGCCCCTACGCTTGGAAAACTAAGGTGTATATCCCCTGAATGCATTCTGTCAGCATTGGCTTCAATAAACCCATTTTCATCCTTTATCGAAAGCCCCAGTTGCCGTAGGGCTTTCATATGCAGGTCTATGGGGCGGTTTCCAAGCTCACATCCGCCGGGAGAACACATCCTTGCCCTGCCCATTTTTCCTGCAAGCGCTCCTAAAAATATAATGGAGCTTCGCATTTCCCTCATTAACTCTTCGGGGATTTCCCATGAAGAAATATCCGAAGAGTCAATTTCCAGAATATTTTCTGAAAAAGCCACCCTGCAGCCCAGACATTCCAAAATTTTTATTGTATGCTCCACATCACTAAGATGAGGACAGTCATAAATTCTACATTTGTCGCCTGCCAATATGGACGCTGCCATAATAGGCAAGACAGCATTTTTTGCTCCGTGAACACGCACTCTTCCGGAGAGTTTCCTGCCTCCGGTAATTATGTACTTATTCAAGCCGCCACCCCCTACACCAACATACTATGCCGCATAGGGAGTTTCGGTGATTTTTAAATCATTTCTTTAATATAATTATATATTGTTTCACAGGCATCTGCAATACCGATTTTTTTGGAATCAGATTGCATTTTTGCCAGAGTTTCCTTATTTTTTAGTATTGAAGAAATTTCTTCGCAAATTCTTTCTCCGCTTACCTCACTTTCAAGCACAACCTTTGCCGCACCGTTTTTCTCAAGATACCTTGCGTTGTACTCCTGATGGTTGTGGGCAACGTAGGGGCTGGGAATAAGCACAGCCGCTTTCCCCAATGCCGTTATTTCGCTGACGGTTATTGCACCTGCCCGTCCCACAACAACATCTGCGGCAAAGAAAATTTCCTCCATATTATAAATATAGGGAACTACCTTTATATTTTTTACTTTTGAAAGGTCGGTAGTCTTTTTTATACTTTCACTTATGCTTTCATAGTGACGTTCACCGGTTGATGCAATAAGGTTAAATTCCTTGATGCGGTTTTCCGCTATCATCTGCACAAGTGCTTCGTTCATTGTTTCAGCACCAAGGGAGCCGCCGAACATCAGGACAATAGGCTTTTCATCAAAACCGTACTCTGCACGCACCAAATCTATATCGTGCACCGCAAAAAGGTCAGGTCTTAAAGGATTTCCCGTAAGGACCATTTTTTTTGCCCGCATCATATCACGGGTTTCCTCAAAGCTTATTGCCGTAACATCTGCTTTCCCTGCAAGCATCTTTATTGCAAGTCCGGGAAATACGTTCTGCTCGTGGATAAGGGTAGGGATTTTAAGACTTGCCGCTGCTCTTACAACAGGAGCGCATACATATCCACCCGTACCGATTACAACATCGGGCTTAAAATTTTTTATGATACGCTTTGCAACACCCGTGCTTTTTACATAATTTATAAACACCTTGATGTTTTCAACGCTGAGACTTCTCCTAAGTCCCATAACATCAATGAACTTAATGTCGTATCCGCATTTGGGAACAAGAGTTTTTTCAAGACCGCGCTCTGTTCCCACAAAGAGAAATTCGCTGTCTGGCTCCTTTTCCTTTATATAGTTTGCAATGGCGATTGCAGGATTGATATGCCCTGCAGTACCGCCTCCTGTTAAGAGTACCCTCATGTTAAAGCACCTTCACTATATTTTTTTGATTTTACTGGATTTTGAAATATTAATCAGAATTCCCATTCCCCACATTGTGGCAAGCATAGACGAACCGCCTGAGCTAAAAAGGGGAAGCTGCATTCCCGTTGACGGAAGAACAGACAGCACAACGCCAATATTGATAAGCATTTGCAGTCCTACAATAGCAGTTATTCCAAAGGCTGTATACATACCAAATTTGTCTCTTGCGTTGAGAGCAATACTTATACCTCTCCATACAAAAAATACAAACAAAAGAATTACGACCAGACCGCCTATAAATCCAAGTTCCTCACAGATAACTGCATATATGTAGTCATTTTGTGCTTCGGGGAGATATTTGTACTTTTGTCTCGACTGACCGAGTCCCAATCCGAAAAGTCCGCCGCTTCCTACTGCATAAAGGGACTGTACAATCTGCCAGCCTATTCCCTGCTTATATTTAAAGGGGTTAAAAAGTGCCAGAATACGGTTGTATCTGTATTCCTCTGTAAATACGAAAAAAGCACCTGCCGCACCAAGCCCCAAGCCACCGAAAATAGTCCACTTGAGAGAGAAGCCTGCAACAAGCATCATCAGTATGCTGATGAGTGCAAGCATAATTGCGGCAGACATATGGCTCTGCAAAATACAGAAGACACAGAATAAACCCATCACACCGAAAGATGTTAAAATATTCTTTTTATCCGTGGTGAGATTCTGCGTTTTCTTATCTGAGAATCTCGCCGCATAAAACAGCACTAATACAATTTTTGCAAATTCTGAGGGCTGAAAGCTGATGAACCCCAAAGAAATCTGTCTGGTGGCACCGTGGGATGCAAAGCCTACCACAGGCACTATAAACATAACGAGTGCTGTAACCCCAAGCATAAGCTTCTGCAAGCTAAGGTACATATGATAATCATTGGTTGCTGCAAAGACCATTACAGCAGAACCCATAAGAAGAATTGCTCCCTGCCTTATAAGAGTACGGAAAATTCCGCCCTCCGCCGCACCCGGCGAGCTTGCTGAAAAAAGCATAGCGAAGCCAAACAAGAGCAGGCTGAGTACTATAACGACTAATATAAAGTCCGCTTTACCGGAAGGTTCTCTTTTTCCTGTCATATTGGCTCCTCCTTTAACTTAAGCCGAGGCTTAAATTGCTATGTAACAAACGGCACAGAGAATCAGCGTTATTATGCTGAAAAGTGCCACAACCTTAGTTTCTTTCCATCCGCATTTTTCAAAGTGGTGATGAACAGGTGCCATTTTGAAAACTCTTTTTTTCGTCTTCTTGTACACTGACACCTGAATGATAACGCTGAGTGCTTCAAACAAAAATACAAATGCACCAATTATTATAAAAAGCTCCAAGCCTGCGCTAATTGCCACAGCGGCTATTGTGCCGCCAATAAAAAGGCTTCCCGTATCTCCCATAAAAACCTTTGCAGGATAAGCATTATAAATAAGAAATCCCAGAAGTCCGCCCGTAAGAGCACCTGCAACAACGCTGCCGTCAGAATGCATTCCTATTACGGCACACGCAACCGCAAAGAACAGGGAAACTATACTTCCCACACTTGCAGCAAGGCCGTCAAGTCCGTCTGTAAGGTTTGCGCTGTTTGTGGTAGCCAAGAGCACAAGCATTACAAAGGGAATGTGCAAAATCCCCAAATCAAAGGTCAAATCCGTAAATGGGATTCTTGTTTCCGTCTGCCCGAACTGAAAATACAAAAATACTGCATATCCAAGGCTTACAACAGTCTGTGCAAGAAACTTCTGAGATGCGGAAAAACCCTTGTTCTGCTTTTTAACTACCTTTATATAGTCATCAATAAAGCCTATCAGCCCAAACAGCACACCAAGT
>JAZUPX010000044.1:0-1584 GCA_045605405.1 Clostridia bacterium | reverse complement strand
CGTGAGGACGGAAAGGCAATTATTATCATTACCCACAAGCTTCACGAGGTGCTTTCTCTTTCAGACAACGTGGCTGTTCTCCGTAAGGGTGAATATGTGGGAACTGTAAAGACCTCCGAAACAAACGAGGCTGAGCTTACAGAAATGATGGTAGGAAAGAAGATATCCCTTAACATAGAAAGAAGTCAGGCAGAAAACTGCTGTGACCGACTGATTGTTGAGAATATAGACTGTGTAAACCGTGACGGAGTAAAGCTTTTGGATAATGTTTCATTCACAGCCCGTTCAGGAGAAATCCTTGGAATTGCAGGTATTGCAGGAAGCGGTCAGAGAGAGCTTCTTGAAGCGATTGCAGGACTTCAGCACCTTAACGGCGGCGGTGTATTTTATATTGACCCCAAGACAGGAGAAAAGGAAAATCTCCGTGACAAAACTCCTCTTGAAATACGTCAGATGGGCGTTCGTCTTGCTTTTGTACCCGAGGACAGACTTGGTATGGGACTTGTGGGAAATATGGACATAGTAGACAATATGATGCTCAGAAGCTATAAAAAAGGTAAATCCGTCTTTTTGCAGAGAAAAGCTCCGAGAAATCTGGCAGAAGAGGTTATTTCCAGCCTTGAGGTTGTGACACCCTCTGCAAATACTCCTGTAAGAAGACTTTCGGGAGGTAATGTACAGAAAATACTGGTAGGTAGAGAGATTGCGTCTTCTCCCACTGTTTTAATGGCAGCATATCCCGTAAGAGGATTGGATATAAATTCCTCCTATACGATTTATAATCTACTTAACGAACAGAAGAAAAAGGGTGTAGCTGTAATTTTTGTGGGTGAAGATTTGGATGTTCTTTTGGAACTATGTGACAGAATTATGGTTATCGGCTCAGGCAGAATCACAGGCATGGTAGACGGAAGGAATACTACCAAGGAAGAAATCGGTATCCTTATGACAAAGTCCGATACACAAAACAATCTTGAGGAGAAGGGAGGAAACAGCAATGAAGAATGTTAAAAACGCCTTTTCAGTCCCGCTTTTTCACGTTATAAAGCGTGATGATATAGTGTGGTGGAAGGCTTGGCTTATAAGAATTATAGCTGTAATTTTTGCACTCATAGTAAGCGGTGTAGTAACCATTCTGTTAACGGGCATTAACCCCGTTGATATGTATGTTTCAATGATAGACGGTGCAGTAGGAACACCCCGACTTACCTGGAATCTTTTGCAGAATACGGCAATTCTTCTTTGTATCTCCCTTGCTGTAACTCCTGCATTCAAAATGAAATTCTGGAATATCGGCGCAGAGGGACAGGTTTTAATCGGCGGACTTGCAACTGCAAGCTGTATGATTTTCTTCGGTGAAAAGCTTCCTACACCGATTCTGATTTTAGTAATGCTTGTTACAAGTATTATTTCGGGTGCATTGTGGGGTCTTGTTCCTGCTTATTTCAAAACCCGTTTTAATTCCAATGAAACCCTCTTTACCCTGATGATGAACTATGTAGCAATACAGCTTGTTGCATATTTTACACTTGAGTGGTCCGTGCCGAAAGGCTCGGGAACACCCCGTACTCTTGTGTACGGACA
>JAZUPX010000043.1:0-8770 GCA_045605405.1 Clostridia bacterium | reverse complement strand
ATAGTAAAAACATCAGATATAACCTAAGCAATAAGGGAGATGTAACAGTTGTTACATCTCGCTTATTGCTTAGAACAAGATTAAACTATTATCCAAAATATCTCTTCAAAAGACCTTCAAATGCTTTTCCATGTCGAGCTTCGTCGCGAGCCATTTCATGAACGGTATCGTGGATAGCATCAAGATTTGCTTCCTTAGCGCGTTTTGCAAGGTCAAATTTACCTGCTGTTGCACCATTTTCTGCATCTACTCTCATTTCAAGGTTTTTCTTTGTAGAATCAGTTACAACTTCACCGAGAAGTTCTGCAAATTTTGCAGCGTGTTCAGCTTCTTCGTAAGCTGCCTTTTCCCAATAAAGACCAATTTCGGGATAGCCTTCACGGTGCGCAACCCTTGCCATCGCAAGGTACATACCTACTTCACAGCATTCTCCCTCAAAATTAGCTCTTAAATCCATAATGATGTCTTCACTAACACCCTTTGCAACACCTACAACGTGCTCTGCAGCCCAGGTCTTCTCACCTGACTGTTCGCTAAACTTAGAAGCAGGAACTCCACACTGAGGGCACTTTTCGGGAGCTGAATCTCCCTCATGAACATAACCGCATACTGAACATACAAACTTTTTCATAACAATTTTCCTTTCTTAAATAAAAATTTTAATTTTTTCTTTGGCAATTACGGCATATGCCGTTTAACATAAGGCTGATTCCGTCAATCCGGAAACCGTCCTCCGTTTTTACAGTAATGGATATATTATTTTTTGAAATATCGAATATTCTCCTGCAACCATTACATCTCATATGATAATGCGGTGAAATATCACCGTCAAAGTGAGAGGTAGTCCCATCAGTTAATTCAAGGATCTCCCCTGCATCGGTTAACTGACGTAAATTTCTGTAAACCGTACCCAGGGAAATATTCGGATATTCTTTCCTCAATCCCGTATATAGCCATTCTGCATCAGGATGGGACGTGGTTGAACGGAGCAGGTGTAAGAGAGCCTCACGCTGTCTGCTGTACCTCATTCAATCACTCCTTCTAATAACAGTAATCATTACTGTTATTTCTTGTTTATATATTAGCATAGGAAATTAATTTTGTCAATAACTTTTTTAATATTTTAAATAAAAAAGATGACTTTGAAAACAAAGTCATCTTTTAATTTGTTATGACAGCCTATTTCTTAATAATTTTTGTATATACTTTTCCGTTCTCTACCCATGTATAGATGTATATATCATTCTCGGTATTATTTCGAAAACGAAAATCCTTGAACCCGTACACAACAGTTGCATCCATTCCTTCTGGTGCATATGCCACACTTTCACTATGGTTATGGTGTTCTGTTATTTCGAAACCGCCTGACTTTGCCGCCATATAAATTGTGGTGCTGACCTGACAGACTCCCCCTCCTATTCCGTAGCTTTTTTCTCCGTCGACTAAGATAGGTGCAGATTTATAGCCGTTTTTTGCTGTTTTTCTGCCAGTTGTTTTATTAAAACTGAATTCTTCTTCTGCCGAAAGCTTTATTCCGCTGATTTTTTGACAAGCCAATAAAATATTATTAACACGGTTTTCACCTTTATCAATAATGTTTGTAGTTGCCTCCGCTACGGTTATTTCGTGAACGGTTATTTTACGGGTTACTTCTCGTGCTTGCGGCTCGTTTTCAATTCCATTTTGTTTATTGTGAGCAGAGCAGGAACATAATAATAAAACTAAAAATATAATACATTTTTTCAAATAAAAAACCTCTTTTCCCACTTATTTTAAGCAAGAAAAGAGGTTTTAATGATTGTAAAATTTTGTTATTTGTTCGGGTTTTCTCTGTAATTATTTAAAGATTTTCCCGTCCTCATATGAGAAAATTCATACTTCATCCGTTCAAGGTATTCTGCAGAAACTACAAATCTGTCATCAAAGCTTTGAATACCTGACTCTGCCTTTACCGTTATTGGAAACGGCATACATCCCTCAGGAACAAAGCCCATCGAATCATAACTTACTTCATTTTTGCAGTTTTTACAGATTAGTCCCGTGCTGTTTTCGTTATTCTTAAATCCGTAATGCTTTCCGTACTGATTATAACAACTCAAACAATCGTCGAATGCAAGGTTATATTTTCCGTCGGATGTCTTTACTGCGATTATATTTGTATCAAGAGGCTTTACGGGAATAAAGCTTGCCTTTTCGTCCGATATATCTTCTTTCATTATTGTAATATCAACAACATTATTATATATGTGAAATTCAATAGCTATAACACACATAATCAAAACTACAACAATAATTAAAGCAAGCTTCAGCTTCAACCGTCTGTTTTTATTAAGTTCATTCATACGCTCTCTGACAGCATCCATATAATCGGCACCTCCTTGTCAGGAATTAAGGAGCAAAACATTGTTTCTTAGGAAAATTATTTAAAATATTTAACGGCAGATAAGAACATACCCATATCGTAGTTACCCTCTACATTCTTATAAAGGTTTGCACCTATACGCTCAGAGTGTCCCATCTTACCAAGTACTCTGCCGTCAGGAGATACGATACCTTCAACAGCACAGATAGAGCCGTTGGGATTATACTGAATATCATAAGTGGGATTGCCATCAAGGTCAACATACTGAGTGATAACCTGACCGTTATCTGCAAGCTTTTTGATAAGCTCTTCACTTGCAAGGAATCTGCCTTCACCGTGCGAAATCGGAACAGTATAGATATCCCCTACCTTTGTTTCCATAAGCCAGGGTGACTTATTGGAAGCAATTCTTGTATTAACAATCTTGGACTGATGGCGTGAAATTGTGTTAAATGTAAGTGTGGGACTCTTTTCATCAGCTTCAAGAATTTCACCGTAAGGTACAAGACCAAGCTTGATAAGTGCCTGGAATCCGTTACAAATACCCGCCATAAGACCGTCACGGTTTTTAAGAAGATTCATTACAGCTTCGCTGATTTCCTTATTTCTGAAGAAAGCTGTAATGAGCTTACCACTACCGTCAGGCTCGTCACCCCCAGAGAATCCGCCGGGGATAAATACCATCTGTGACTCGTTAACCTTTTTAGCAAATTCAGAAACGGATTCTGCAACATTTGCGGAAGTAAGGTTATTAATTACAAAGATTTCAGCCTTTGCACCTGCTTTTTCGAAAGCCTTTGCACTATCGTATTCACAGTTTGTTCCGGGGAATACGGGAATAAGAACCTTGGGCTGTGCAACATTATTTGCAGATGTGAATACAGTTTTATTTTCGTAGCTGAATACGGGAGCTTCCTTATCGGGAGTTTCAATATTGCAACGATAAACTTTTTCAAGCTTATTCTCGTAAAGAGCACAAAGTTCATCAAGAGAAAGCTTTTCATTTGCAAGAGTTATTACTGTTTCTTCAGTAGTCTCACCAAGAAGAATTGCGTTATCAAGCTCCTCCGTTGTTTCAAGGATAAATGCACCGTAATTGTAGCCAAAGATTTCCTCTTTCGAAATATTTTCGCTATAGTTAAATCCGATACCGTTACCCATTGCCATCTTGAGGATTGCTTCTGCAATACCGCCATATGCGGGAGTGTAAGCACTAAGTACCTTGCCCGCACGCATAAGAGATGTTACACGGTCAAATACACTCTTGAGAGATTCTGCACAAGGAAGATTATTCTCGTTATAATCGGGCTTAATTATATAAACCTTGCTTCCTGCCTTTTTAAATTCGGGAGAAATGATGTCTGAAACGCTGTCTGTTGTAACAGCAAAGGAAACAAGTGTGGGCGGAACATCAATGTTTTCGAAGCTGCCACTCATTGAGTCCTTACCGCCAATAGAAGCAATTTCAAAATCCTTCTGTGCCTTATACGCACCGAGAAGTGCCGCCATTGGCTTACCCCAACGAGCAGGGTCAGCCTTGGGCTTTTCAAAATATTCCTGGAATGTAAGATATACTTCGTTAAATGAGCCGCCGTGTGCAATAAGCTTACATACAGATTCAACTACTGCAAGATATGCACCATGATAGGGACTCTTTTCCATAATAAGGGGATTGTAACCCCAGCTCATAAGAGAACAGGTTGTGCTGTCACCGTCAGGAGTAGAAATCTTATTAACCATTGCCTGTACTGGTGTACGCTGATACTTACCGCCAAAGGGCATAAGGATACTGCCTGCACCGATTGTGGAGTCAAATCTTTCAGAAAGTCCACGCTTGGAGCATACATTAAGGTCCTCTGCAAGAGCCTTATAATTATCTGTGAAGCTGCCTGCAACAGACTTGTCATAAGACTGAATCTTAGAGGGAGCTATATCAATGTGCTTCTCTGCACCGTTTGAGTTAAGGAATTCTCTGGAAAGGTTTACAATCTGCTTGCCATTCCAGGTCATTACAAGGTAAGGGTGTGCCTTAACTGTTGCAACAACAGTTGCTTCGAGGTTTTCTTTCTTAGCCAATGCGCAGAACTTTTCTACATCCTTGCTTTCTACTACAACAGCCATTCTTTCCTGAGATTCGCTGATTGCAAGCTCAGTTCCGTCAAGACCATCGTACTTCTTGGGAACTGCATTAAGGTCTATTTCAAGACCGTCAGCAAGCTCACCTATAGCAACCGACACACCGCCTGCACCGAAGTCGTTACAACGCTTGATAAGACGGGAAACCTCTTTGTTACGGAAAAGACGCTGGAGCTTTCTTTCCTCGGGAGCGTTACCCTTCTGTACCTCTGCACCGCAGCTTTCAAGAGAAGAAAGATTGTGTGACTTTGAAGAGCCTGTTGCACCGCCACAACCGTCACGCCCTGTTCTTCCGCCGAGAAGAATTACTATATCACCGTCTTCGGGACGCTCTCTTCTGACATTTTCTTCGGGAGCAGCCGCAATAACTGCACCAATTTCCATTCTCTTTGCTACATAGCCCTCGTGATAGATTTCATCAACCTGACCTGTTGCAAGACCAATCTGATTACCATAGGAGCTGTAACCGTTTGCTGCTGTGGTAACAATCTTTCTCTGAGGAAGCTTACCCTGCATTGTCTGGGAAACGGGAACTGTGGGGTCACCTGCACCTGTAACACGCATAGCACCGTATACATAGCTTCTGCCTGAAAGCGGGTCACGGATAGCGCCGCCGATACAAGTTGCAGCACCTCCAAAAGGCTCAATTTCTGTAGGGTGGTTGTGTGTTTCATTCTTGAAAAGAAGAAGCCATTTCTCTGCTTTTCCGTCTTTCATAACATCAATCTTAACGGTACAAGCATTAATTTCTTCTGATTCGTCAAGTTTTTGGAGCTTGCCTGCTTTCTTAAGAACACGGGTTGCCAAAGTTGCAATGTCCATAAGATTTACAGGCTTTGTTCTGCCGAGTTCTTTACGGTCATTTATATATTCATCATATGTCTTCTGAAGAAGCTCATCCTCAAACTTAACATTGTCGATAGTTGTGAGGAATGTTGTATGACGGCAATGGTCTGACCAATAGGTATCAATCATTTTGATTTCAGTTACAGTAGGCTCACGGTTCTCGCTGAGGAAATACTGCTGACAGAAAAGTATGTCATCAATATCCATAGCAAGACCTCTCTCGTCAATAAACTTCTGGAGTTCATCGCGCGAAAGAGAGCAGAAGCCGTCAAGAATTTCAACCTCTGTGGGGATTGTATAATCGGTCTTGAGAGTCTTAACCTCGTCAAGAGATGCTTCTCTTGCTTCTACGGGATTAATTACATACTTTTTGATACTTTGTACTTCGTCAGCGGAAAGATTTCCGTTAAGCACATACACTGTTGCTGTACGAACATCAGGTCTGTCACCCTTAGATATAATCTGAATACATTCAGCAGCAGATGCAGCTCTTGCATCAAACTGACCGGGCAGATATTCTACTGCAAACACAACATCACCCTTGGGGCAATCCTTGTATGTGTTATCTGTCTGCGGTTCTGAAAATACAGTTTTAACTGAGTTTTCAAAAAGCTCTTCGGAAATATTTTCAACATCGTAACGGTTATAGGTACGAAGCTCTTCTATTCCCTTTATTCCCAAAAGGTCTTTAAGGTCTTTCTTAAGAGCCGCCGCACCATGGTCAAGACCATCTTTCTTTTCTACATATATTCTGTAAACCATTTTGGCATTCTCCTTTCTTAGTTTCCTGCTTTAAGTGCTCTTGCACCGATATCACTTCTGTAATATGCATTCGCAAAGCTAACTTCTTTTACAGTAGTATATGCCTTGTCAATTGCTTCTTTAAGAGTGGGAGCTGTTTCGGTCACACCAAGCACTCTGCCGCCACCGGTGAGAAGCTTTCCACCGTCAAGTTTTGCACCTGCAACATAGATGTTTTTATCTGTGGGCATTGTAATTTCAAAACCGGTATCGTATTTTCCGGGGTAACCGTTTGATGCCATTACAACACAGCAAGCACTGCCGTCTGAAAATTTAACATCAGCATCCTTTAGGGTTTTGTCGTAAATATGAAGCATAATATCAAGCAAGTCACTTTCAAGAAGAGGCAGAACAACCTGAGTTTCGGGGTCACCGAAACGGCAGTTATATTCAATTACCTTTGGACCGTTGGGAGTAAGCATAAGTCCGAAATAAAGACAACCGGAGAAGCTTCTTCCCTCGCTGTTCATTGCATTTACTGTAGGAATAAAGATTTTCTCCATACATTCCTTTGCAATGTCTTCTGTATAATAGGGATTAGGAGCAATTGTTCCCATACCGCCTGTATTAAGTCCCATATCGTTATCAAGTGCTCTCTTATGATCCATTGAAGAAACCATGGGAATAAGAGTTTCGCCATCTGTGAAAGAAAGTACAGACACCTCAGGCCCTGTAAGGAATTCCTCGATAACGACACTGCTGCCGCTTTCGCCGAACACCTTATCCTCCATCATACTCTTTACAGCATCCTTAGCTGCTTCTCTTGTTTCAGCAATGATTACACCCTTTCCAAGTGCAAGGCCGTCTGCCTTTACAACTGTGGGAATAGGAGCAGTTTCAAGATATTTGAGTGCTGCTTCCATATCAGTAAATACTTCGTACTGTGCAGTAGGAATACCATACTTTTTCATAAGGTTTTTGGAGAAAACCTTACTGCCTTCAATTATTGCGGCTGCTTTATTAGGGCCGAATGTCTTGATTCCTTTTTCGTTAAGAGCATCGACACAGCCGAGAACAAGGGGGTCATCAGGGGCAACAACTGCAAAGTCGATTGCATTTTCAACTGCAAATTTCACAATTGCATCAATATCCTTTGCACCGATATTAACGCAGGTTGCATCCTGTGCAATACCGCCGTTTCCGGGAAGTGCAAAAATCTCTGTTACTGATTTATTCTCTTTTATTTTTTTAATAATAGCATGCTCACGGCCGCCGCCGCCAACTACCATAACTTTCATTATATCGTTCAGTCCTCTCAGTGTATTAGTGGTGGAACAATCTCATTTTAGTCATCGCCATAACCATTCCGTGTTTGTTACAAGCATCAATAACATTGTCATCACGGATTGAACCGCCGGGCTGTGCAATATAGCTCACACCGCTTCTTGCGGCTCTTTCAATGTTGTCACCAAACGGGAAGAATGCGTCTGAGCCAAGTGCAACGCCATTAAGAGTGGAGAGATATTCCCTTTGTTCTTTACGTGTGAAAGGCTCAGGCTTTTCAGTAAAGAGTGTTTCCCAGATACCGTCTGCAAGAACATCCTCGTAATCCTCGGAAATATATACATCAATAGCATTATCGCGGTCGGGACGCTTGATTTCATCCTTGAAAGGAAGATTAAGAACCTTTGCATGCTGACGGAGATGCCAGATATCAGCCTTGTTGCCTGCAAGTCGTGTGCAATGAATTCTTGACTGCTGACCTGCACCTACACCGATAGCCTGTCCGTCCTTTGCAAAGCAAACAGAGTTTGACTGAGTATATTTAAGAGTAATGAGTGCGATTATAAGGTCACGCTTTGCATCCTCAGGCATTTCCTTGTTATCTGTAACAATGTCTTCTAAAAGAGCACGATTGATTTCAAAGTTGTTTCTACCCTGCTCAAATGTAATGCCGTAAACCTGCTTATGCTCAATTGGGTCGGGAACAAAATCAGGGTCAATTTTAATTACATTATATGTGCCCTTTCTCTTGCCCTTAAGAATTTCAAGAGCTTCGGGGTCATAATCGGGAGCAATAACACCGTCGGAAACTTCGCGAGCAATAAGCTTAGCACAGGTAACATCACACTTATCTGAAAGTGCAATCCAGTCACCGAAAGAACTCATTCTGTCAGTACCTCTTGCTCTTGCGTATGCAGTTGCGAGAGGAGATTCGTCAAGACCTTCAACATCATCCACGAAGCAAGCCTTTTTAAGGTCATCACTCATCTTAACGCCTACTGCAGCAGAAGTGGGGCTGACATGCTTAAAAGATGTTGCGGCGCACATACCAAGAGCCTCTTTAAGCTCTTTTACGAGCTGCCAACTGTTAAGTGCATCAAGGAAATTGATGTAGCCTGGTCTGCCGTTAAGGATTTCAATAGGAAGCTCTGCTCCGTCGTGCATAAAAATTTTGGAAGGCTTCTGATTGGGGTTACATCCGTATTTAAGTTCAAACTCTTTCATCGTAATTCTTCCTTTCGTAAAGAGATTATTTGTTTTTATTTATAATTCTGGATTCTGTCTCCCCTGTTTCAATATCGATAAATCTCACAAAGAGAGAAACCTTATTATCTTCGTTAAGGTTATTCCAGAGGTTCTCGGTAAATTCGTCTACGCAATTGGGAATTTCAATAAGCTTAG
>JAZUPX010000042.1:0-12194 GCA_045605405.1 Clostridia bacterium | reverse complement strand
GAGGGGGGTTATAATCCTTGCTGCTGTGCAGAATCATATTCCCGTGTACGAATATACACCTCTTCAGGTGAAGCAGGCACTTACAGGCTACGGCAGGGCAAGTAAAACACAGATTCAGCAGATGATGAAATCAATGCTTGGACTTACGGAAGTTCCCAAGCCCGATGACGTTGCCGACGCCCTCGCAATTGCAGTGTGTCACGGTAACAGTATGCGGTTTAATTCAATCAAACAGTTTGGAGGAATTGTGTTGTGATATCCTTTTTAAACGGTACAATAGCTGCGAAAAGTGAAAACGGCGTAATTATCGACGTTGGCGGTGTTGGTTACAGCGTAAATATGCCTGTAAGTGACATTGCAAAAATGGGCGCAATAGGGGAAAACGTAAAGGTTTTTACTCATTTTCACATAAGCGAAAATGCAGTAGGACTCTTTGGCTTCCTTACAAATGAACAGATTGACTATTTCAATAAACTGATAGCAATATCGGGAATAGGCCCTAAAGCGGCAGTTTCGATATTGGGAACACTCAGCGTGCAGGATTTGGCATATGCCATTATTGCCGAGGATGTTAAGGCGATAACCCGCGCCCCCGGCGTAGGACCAAAGGCGGCACAGCGAGTCATCCTTGAACTTAAAGGAAAAATTGATACGCAGGATGCAGTTTCAACTCCGTCAAGCGGTAATGTTTCCGTTGCATCTTCTGTTCGAGCCGATACTGGTGCAGTAAACGCCCTTATCGCTCTTGGTGCATCCCCGTCAGAAGCACAGAAAACCGTTATGCAAATCAGCGGTGACGGTATGAGTACAGAGGATATTATTAAAGAGGCTTTAAGGAGAATGTCAAATGGAATTTGATGAAAGAATTATTTCAAGCAGACAACTCGATGGCGACAGCGATGCCGAGTATTCCATAAGACCTAAAACGATGGATGAATACATCGGTCAGGATAAAGTAAAAGACAGCCTGAAAATTTATATAGATGCAGCACTACAAAGGCATGAGGCTCTTGACCATTGCCTTTTATACGGGCCTCCGGGACTTGGTAAAACCACCCTTGCATCCATAATTGCCAATGAGATGGGGGTCAATATCCGTGTCACAAGCGGTCCTGCCATAGAAAAACCTATGGACTTGGCGGCAATTCTCACTAACCTTGGTCCGCAGGATGTATTATTTATTGACGAAATACACCGCCTTTCCCGTGCAGTCGAGGAAATTCTTTACCCCGCAATGGAGGACTTTTCCCTTGACATTATTATCGGTAAAGGACCAAGTGCCCAGTCGGTAAGACTCAGTCTGCCTCCATTTACTCTGGTTGGTGCAACCACAAGGGCAGGGCTTTTATCAGCTCCTCTCCGTGACAGATTCGGCGTTATTTCAAGGTTCGAGCTTTATACAAAAGAGGATTTGACAACCATCGTTACAAGAAGTGCACAGATTATGAACGTGGATATTGCACCCGAGGGTGCAGCGGAGATTGCCTCCCGTTCAAGAGGTACTCCCCGAATTGCAAACAGACTTTTAAGGAGAGTCCGTGACTTTGCACAGGTTTGTGCAGACGGACAGATTACAAAGGAAGTAGCCGACAAGGCTCTTAAAATGCTTGAAATTGACAACCTCGGTCTTGATGCAACCGATAAAAAAATGCTTACCTCAATTATTTATAATTTCGGCGGAGGTCCCGTGGGACTTGATACTCTTGCCGCAACGATTGGTGAGGATTCCTCTGCAATTGAGGATGTTTATGAGCCGTATCTTCTCCAGCTCGGCTTTATAAACCGTACTCCAAGGGGAAGATGCGTTACAAGAAA
This sequence comes from Clostridia bacterium, assembly GCA_045605405.1. Taxonomy (GTDB): domain Bacteria; phylum Bacillota; class Clostridia; order UMGS1883; family UMGS1883; genus UMGS1883. The sequence goes on along the minus strand of JAZUPX010000042.1, from coordinate 10,379 downwards.
GGTTTATGAGCATTACTCAATAGCTTTGCCGAGTGACGGAAACAAGCAAATCAGTTGGGAATAAATCCCAAACATTACAATTTTGTTACAAATGATAAATTCGGGCAGGATTCGAACAAGTTTTGTCGAATATTGTCCCGAAAAGGGGTGTAACCGTGAAAAAGATACTTTTCATTACCGTATGTATCTTTGTTATGGCTTTGTCTGTGATAAATGTAAATGCGGAGCAAATTTATTATAATGATGAATACCATTACTATGATGCCGGAATAATCGGGCTGGAGGTAAATGGGGATGAAGTAGACAATCTCCCTATGTATCCTGTCATAATTAACGATTATACTATGGTTCCCGTTCGTGAAGTGTTTGAAGCAATGGGGAGTAAGGTTATCTGGCATGACGATACCTGTCAGGTTGAAATTGTTAAGGACGGCGTATCTGTTCTTGTGAAAATCGGTGACAGAAATACTTATGTTAACGGACAAGTTGTGCCCATAGACACCATGCAGCCGCTCCCGATGCTTATCGGTAAAGCACCGGAAGGATTGAAATCAATGGTGCCCGTTCGCTTTGTTGCGGAAAAGCTTGGCTATAATGTTAATTGGGACGGAGACACCCGTACTGTTTTAATTTCCGACCCGTCAGAAGCACCTGACGAGATAATCGGTGATGTAGATTACGGTGAAGAGATTAAAACCCCTGAAAAGGACGGTGTGTTTGGTAAAATAGTCGCAAAGAAAGACGGTAGCTACGACCTTATTTACATACCTGTAAGAAAAGGTCTTTCTCCCAAAATAACCCGATATTCTAATCCTGACAGGGTTGTGCTCGATTTTAACGGTGTGGTTTTTGAAAATGCGGGGGGGAATGTGTCTGTTAACGGAAACTGCGTTGCTTCTGTCAGATATTCAAACCACGAAACAAGTGCAAGGGTTGTGCTTGATACCACTAAAGATACTCAGGTTATGATTCTTCCCGACAGTAACGGTATTTTGGTACGTGCACAGAATTCACCCAACGAGCAAATTATATATGATGCATTTTCGGGACGTGTATATTTTGATAAAGCATATGCAGGCGTAGGAAAATCTGTAACCAACGGTTACAGTGTTACTTTCAGCAACTTAAAAATGAAAGACCAGAGGATTCAAATCCGTGACGGAAATATATATGATATTGTAATAGCAAATACCGCAAGCGGACTTAATGTTACAGTAGACGGCAGTCAAAAGCTTGTATATACTGCTGAAAAAGGCTTCTTTAAAAGCGACAGCCCCATTGTTGAAGAAAAGCCAAGCTTTAATATTACAGGAGACAAGGTTATCGTAATTGATGCAGGACATGGCGGTGTTGACCCCGGTGCTCTGGGCAAGAATAGCAGCGGAAAAATCGTTGCCCGTGAAAGTCACATAAACCTTGCAATTGCACTTCTTGTGGGAAAGAAACTTGAAGCAAGCGGAATAACTGTTGTCTATACCCGTGATGATGATACAAAGATTCAGCTTCAAGACAGAAGTGCGCTGGCAAACGAAATTGAATGTGATTTGTTTGTTAGTATTCATTGTAATTCAATAGATAGCCCCTCTATTAAGGGCACGCAGGTTTATTACCACCCCTCGTCGGAGCTTGGCACACAGCTTGCAACAAATATCTATGATGAAATGGTGGAAAGAACAGGCCTTGCCCCGAAAGGGAAGCAGAACGGCTCCCATCTGTATGTTATCCGTACAACGGTAAGTCCTGCCGTTCTTGTAGAAACCGCGTTTATCAGTAACGAAAGTGACCGTAACTATCTTCTAAGCACAAACGGTCAGGAAACTATTGCAGAGGCAATATATCAGGGTATTATGAAAACAATTAAATAAGCATATGAACATACTTTTATCGCAATGATGAAAGTATGTTCTTTTTTGCTTAAAACAGTAAAATTTTGCTTGAAAAACCATATCAGCTATGGTATTATCTATTTAGGTATATTTTGAGATTATATAATGCCTGAAAGGAAGGTATGAAAATGAAAAAAAGAATTTTTAGTTTGTTATTGGCACTTGCAATGATAGTGTCAGTTTCAACAGCATTCGCAGCACCTATTAGTATAGGAGATACTGCAGAAAATGTTTATGAAGGAAATAAGCCTTTTATGTTGGCAGAAAAGCTTATTGACCAATTGTATGATGATAAGAATGCTGCTGAAATCTTTGACGTGGATGGTCACGACTATCAGCATAGAAGAATTAAAAAAGTAAATGAGTACCTCGTTGAAGAAGTTACCACAGAAGATCTTGCTGATGCAATAGACCTTCTTACAAAAGATATGTCTGATGCACAGAAAATGTATCTTTACGCACAGGTAAGAGCAACAAAGCCTGAGGAGAATGCATTCAAACTCAGACTTGATGCTGTTGATCCTGTAGGCGGACTTCCTCTCAGAGAATCCTTTGGATTGCTCGATAACTACATAGAAGATATGAGAGGATTCTTTAACGTTGAAGGTATTACCGTAGAACTCTATGATAATGACAATGCTGTTAAGGAAAGTGCAAAAGCAATTGTTGCAGAACCCTTGATTGCAATTCTTAAAGTGATGTTTGCTCAGGACGGTACTTCAAATAGTTATGATGATTCAGGAAAGTATATGAGAGAAAACTACCTTGAAGAATTTATTGCAAATGACAGAGCGAAGAAAACTCTCGCAGTACTTTTCGGTGCAGAACTTACTGAGGAAATTGTAAAAGACAGCTTCCTTTCAAGTGTTGAAAGTGGCAATCAGGCGGGCAAAACCATAGGTATTGTTCATCACGTTAAGAAGTATCTTAGCGATAATCCTGGAACAGAAAATAACTCTACAGCAATCAGAGATTTAAAGATAGCTGTAGAAGATGGTGTACTTAATCCAAGCCGAACAACTTCTGTAAGAGGGGCTTTCGACGCCATAGGAGAACTTGTGGTTGAGGCTTATGAACATGACCTGCAGGCTTCTGACAGCCTTAAGGATAGCGTTAAGATGCTTATGGGTGATGGCGAAAATGAAGGTTTGGTTGAACTTATGGTTAATGCTGTAGATAAAGAAACCTCACTCGCAGCATCAAACATTTGGATTAACTTATTTCTCAGCGAATTTGTTCAGACCAATATTACAAACGGAGATACATTGTATACCATCAGTGCGGCAACGCCCAATCCTACACCAGCAGGAATTAATAATGGTTCAGAAGTAACCTTTAAAAATGAAAATCTTTCTGACTATGGTATAGGAGATAATAACATATCTTTACGAACAGGAAAATTCACACTTAGATTCTATGTAACTGACCCTTCTTATGTTGCACCTTCTCCAGGAGGTTCATCTGGCGGCGGTTCTTCTAGCGGTTCTGGTGGAGGTGGTTCCTCATCAAGCGGTTCTGGTGGAGGTGTAGGGGCTTCTCCCGTTGGAAGTGAGCCTGAGTATGAAGGGTATATCAAAACTGATTATATAAATTATGATGGACAAGACGGTAAAATTACTATCGGATATGACAGTTCTTTTGCAGAAGGAGAAACATATCCCGCTTATATGGTTCTTTATCGTAGTAATGTGGCTTCAGAAAATACTTTCATTGAATCCTATCCCGTAACTGTTACAAATCCGCGTAAGCCTTCAAGTGGTGGCGGTGGCTCATCCAAAATTTATCTCAACTACAACACAAACGGCGGTGATAAAATAAACAGCACATCACATACAAGAGGTTCAGTAGTTGAGCTTAACAAAGTTCCTGTAAGAGAGGGTTACATCTTTACAGGTTGGTATAGTGATGAAGCACTTACACAGAAGATTGATTCTGTTACAATAACAGCTTCCACTACCGTATATGCAGGATGGAAGAAAGACGGAAGTGCCGTTGTAAGTGTAGTTGACATTCCCGAGCTTCTCGAGGGAGAAAACCATTACGCATACATTATGGGCTATCCTGAGGGTGATGTTCGTCCTTATGGTAATATAACCCGTGCAGAAACAGTTACTATGGTATTCAGACTTCTCAAGGATAGCGTAAGAACATCAAATCTTACAGAAACAAATAGCTTCTATGATGTAGATGAAAATGATTGGTTCAATACTGCAGTTTCTACATTGGCAGGTATGGGTATTGTAGAGGGTCGTACAGAAACAAAATTTATGCCCAACGCATACATCACAAGAGCAGAGTTTGCAACAATCTTTGCCCGTCTTGCAGAATATGATGTTGCAACAGCGCAGGATTACAGTGATATTGATAATCATTGGGCTGAAGATTACATCCGTGAGGCAAGTGCTTACGGATGGATTGCAGGATATGAGGATGATACCTTCAGACCTGACAAGGCTATAAACCGTGCAGAAGCAATGACTCTTGTAAACCGTGTACTCAAGAGAGTTCCCGAAAGCAAAGAAGACCTTCTTCCCGATATGACTGTATGGAGTGACAATGCTGATACAACAGCTTGGTATTACCTTGCAGTTCAGGAAGCTACAAACAGCCACAACTTTGAAATGAAGGATGAATCCTACGAAAAGTGGACAGTTCTTACCGAAAACAGAGACTGGACAGTATTTGAAAAATAAATAACTATTAAATGATAACTCCCCGTCGTGCATAACGGCGGGGAGTTTGTATATAAAAATAAAGCGAATATCCTTGTAGAAGGATATTCGCTTTGTAATTATTTGAAATATGTCGAATTCAGCACAACCGATATTTCACGGTCACTGTCTTTTACCCTGATTCCCTCAGGGAGGTCTAATTTTAACTTAACCTCTGAATTTTCTTCATATGGTGAAAGATTGATTTCAATTGTAGAAATTTGAGAGATTCCTGCAAGAACATCAGCCTTGCCGTATATTACAACATTATTTTCAGCAGGGAGTGTGTGCTTATTTCCATTTGCTGTCTTGAGAGCAACCGGAACAGTTTTCTTACTTAAATACTTAAACTTAACATCAACTTTTTTGGGAGAGCACACTATGGATTTGCTATCCATAGGATTATCTTCCTTGTCATATATAACAAGCTCCTTGGTGACGGATTCTGTTTCATCATCCAGCTTAATTGTCTTTGTTTTGACAGTTCCTATTTTATCAAATATACTTTCAGGTGCAGAAATTACAATTTCTTCTGTATCCAGCTCAAAAGTATCATAGGCGACATATGTGCTTTCAATATCAGGCTCTACATTGAAAGTGCCTAATATGATAGGCTCTATAACTACTTTTATGTTATCACTCTTGACATAATAGGTAGCATTGACGTTCACATCACATAATACTATGGCAGGCAGATAATAAGTTCCGCTTTTTTCGATGGAAGATACATTTACATAGGCTGAAAGCGACTTGTTTGTTACCTTTGCCAAATTTAATCTTTGAGTAGAAACTCCTACATCAACCTTTTCTTCCGAAAGGGAATAAACTGAAAGTCCCCGTTCCCTTAATGCTTCAGTTTGTTCATTATTTACCTTTACAGGAACATTCCTCACTGTTTTTGTCATAATGGGATTTTCATAATAGGAAACATAAAACCAAAGAATAACTGCCAGCGTAATACAGATGATTTTTGTGATTGATTTTTCACGTTCTATTTTTTCCATTTTAATCTCTCCTTCCATCTGCTGATTGCATTATCCGAATTAGCCGAAGAGTCGGAGGATAAAACCTTTATTATTACTTTTTTCAGTGTTTCTTCTGTGTAGTTTCGGCTCATATTACCGTTAAGCGTGAAGCTGATTTTTCCTGTTTCCTCACTAACGACAATAATTGCGGCATCAGAACCCTCGGAAAGACCGAGTGCAGCTCTGTGGCGTGTCCCAAATTCACGGCTGAGTGTCTCATTCTGTGTCAGGGGAAGAATACAACGTGCGGCGACAATCTTATTGTTCCTTATAATCACAGCACCGTCGTGGAGCGGAGTGTTGGGAATGAAAATGTTAATGAGCAGCTCGCTTGAAATATCGGAATTCAGCTCACAACCTGTTCTCACAATATCTCCGATTTTTGTCTTTCTTTCCAAAACTATGAGTGCACCTATTCTCCTGCTTGAAAGAGCAACTGCAGCAGCGGCTATTTCATTGGCGATATGTTCTGCTGCATCATTGTCCTCCTGTGTGAAAAGGGAGGAGAAGTTTGTTCGTCCTACCTTTTCGAGTGCACGGCGAAGCTCCGGCTGGAAAATGACAATGAATGCAATAAACGCAAACTGCATCAGATTGCGTAATAAGTAATTTATGGTATTAAGCTGCAGAAGATTGCTGACCCAGGTAAATATCAGGAGCAGTATAATTCCTTTAATCAAAGTACCTGCACGTGTTTCGCGTACAAACTTAGACAGCATATAAAAAAGATATGCAACAATCGCAACGTCAAGAATATCTGTCAGCCGTAGCGTAAACAAAAAAGCAGGGATATTGTTTAAAAACGTTTCAAACAATACGCTCAACCACCTTTTATTGTAAATATATAATAATTATACAATAAAACAGCGTGTAAAAAAAGTGTTTTTTCAGCTTGTAACACAATTTTAATTTTTAAGGCAGAATTCTAATGCCTTTGCAGCCTCGGTAATGTCTTCTTTTGTATTAAAATACCCGATTGAAAACCTCAATAGTCCTTTTGCGATTGTACCAAGTGTTCTGTGTGCCATAGGGGAACAGTGAAGCCCTGCCCGTGATGCAATGGAAAATTCACTGCTTAATCTTCCGCATATGTCAACACAGTCATGGTCTTTCAGAAGAACACCAAACACACCGACCTCGGGAGTCCCGAGCACCTTGGCTCCGCTTATTACAGATATCTCTTCCAGAAAATGCTTTTGCAGTTCTGCTTCTTTTTCGGCAATACCCTCTTTTTTTATGAATTTAATTCCCTCGCATAAACCTGCTATTCCGCTTGCGTTAATTGTTCCTGCTTCATATCGGTCAGGGAGAATGTCAGGCATAAATGCACTTTCGGACATACTTCCTGTCCCGCCCTCCATAAGTGTGTCAAGATGGATTCCCGGTTTAATATATAATGCCCCTGTCCCGAAAGGGCCGTAAAGTCCCTTATGTCCTGCAAATGCAATCATATCACCCGAGTCTTCGTCAAGGGGCAGTATTCCTCCGCTTTGTGCCGCATCTGTAAGCATTATAATTCCTTTTGAACGCGCAAATTTATATATGTCGCGTATGGGATTAATCGTTCCGACAACATTGGAAGCATGTATCACGCAAATCATTTTTGTGTGCTTGCTGACAAGACCTAAAAATGACTCAACACTAAGACGTCCGTTACTGTTTGCCCGTGCTATTTTTACTGTTACTCCTGATTTTTCCATACTTATACAGCTTCTCAGAACACTATTGTGCTCCATGGAGGATATAATAACCTCGTCACCGGGTTTCAGTGTTCCTTTTATAGCTAAATTAATAGCTTCGGTTGTGTTTTTGGTAAATATAATTCGTTCTGGAGAAGATGCGCCTATAAGCGAAGCTAATTCCTCGCGGCACTCCAATACCTTATCCGATGCAAGCTCTGATAAAAAGTGCCCTCCGCGGCCAGGATTTCCACCTTGGTTTTTCATAAATTCAGTAACCGCATTAATCACGCAGTCAGGCTTGGGAAAGGTAGTTGCAGCATTGTCAAGATAAATCATAGAAATCTCCTTAAACCTTAAAATATTTTCTTTTTCCGTCAACTGTTTTTTCGGAATAAAATGCACGAATGTTTATTCCAAGCTCCAATGCAGTTTGCTCGACTGTCGGTTTCAGATTATCGTCAAAGCGGATACTGTAACCGCAGCCCTCTTTTGTAAGTGGGGCAGGGGTCTGCACAACAACGGAGTTAATTCCCGAAGCTATAAGGCTTCGTTTGATTCTATTGGCAGATGTAGACGATGCGACTGTAGCAAGCATATTATTAGTCCTTTCAGATTGTTCTTAATAATTATTTTATGCACTTTACCGTTATTGTGTTTTCTAATTTTTAGGCAGCAGAAATTTTTGTAACAAATTTGTAAAGAATAGCAAAAAACTGTTGAAATATCATTGATAAGGTGTTATTATATATATGTATAGTTATGTCGTAATTTATAGGAGGTAATTATCTTGATAAATAAGTATCTTAATAATATTCTTCTTCAAAGCAGTAAAATCCTCGGATATGAAACAGGAATGATAGAGGCAAACGGTACGGTAGCTTCATCAGGGACTTCTATGGAAATTGAAAATAATCTGCAGGATATCTTAAATGCTTGTGCTAATTCATCGAATAATATTATAAAAATGCTTGGCTACACTTTTTGCATAGTTACTGCTCGAGGAAAGCTTGATTATGTCACATTTATAAAAAACGGGGCGGATGAAATCGACCTTGCCCATATACAGATGCTTTCCTCATATGTTGCCGGCATCAGGCAAATGAACAATGACAAGTATGACAAGGCAAATTTCATAAAAAATATGCTTGCCGACAGCATTCTTCCCGGTGATATTTTTATGAAGAGCAAGGAGCTTCGTCTGTCGTTTGATGTTGACAGAGCAGTTTTTGCACTTCAGTATGATGATATCCGCGGTGTGGATGTATACGACATTATAAACGGTATTATTCCGGATAACGGAAAAGATTTTGTCATAGATTTGGACAACAACATGATTGCGATTGTGAAAGAGGTTAAGTTCGACACAACTGACAGGGAGCTTGAAAGCATCGCAAGTGAGATTGTAAATACAGTAACAACGGAAGCGATGGTTAACATCCATCTTGGTATAGGTACAATTGCTTCAAACATCAAGGACATTGCAAAGAGCTATAAAGAAGCGCGTATTGCGTTAGAGGTAGGTAAGGTGTTTGATGGAGAAAAGTACATTATGAATTATGAAAACTTAGGTATTGCCCGTCTTATTTATCAGCTTCCCACGACTCTTTGCGAACTGTTCCTTTCGGAAGTTTTCAAGAAGGATTCAATAGATTCGTTAGACCAGGAAACTCTTTACACAATCCAGAAATTTTTTGAAAATAACCTCAACGTTTCAGAAACCTCAAGACAGCTTTACGTGCATAGAAATACGCTCGTATACAGACTTGATAAGGTTAAGAAAATTACAGGTCTTGATTTAAGGCTTTTTGACCACGCAATCGTATTCAAGGTAGCACTTATGGTCAAAAAGTATCTTGTTTCAAAGCCTATGCGTATATGACGAAAGGATGATTTGATGATAAAGTTTAAAGATGTTACGGTTATCTACGACAAAGATATTGTCGGTCTTGATAATGTTTCCTTTAAAATAGAAGACGGGGAATTTGTATTCCTCGTGGGTAAAACCGGTGCGGGAAAAAGCTCTGCCATAAAACTTCTTACAGGTGAAATCAAGCCTACAAGCGGTGATGTTATAATTGACGGCATATATATAAATTCTCTGAGACGGTCAAAAATACCATATCTCAGGCGTGCTCAGGGTGTAGTTTTTCAGGATTTCAGATTACTCCCAAATAAAACTGTATACGAAAATGTTGCTTTTGCAATGGAGATAATCGGAAAAAAGAAAAAGGAAATAAAAAGAAAAGTTCCGAAGATTCTGGAGCTTGTAGGACTTTCTGAGCGTGCAAGGAACTACCCCAATGAAATTTCAGGCGGTGAACAACAGCGTGTAAGTATTGCAAGGGCACTTGTAAACAGCCCTTCACTTATTATTGCTGACGAACCTACAGGAAATCTTGATGTTGAAACCTCCAACGAAGTTATGAAACTTTTTGATGAAATCAATAAAATGGGTACAACAATCGTGATGGTTACTCATTCCGAAAAAATAGTAAATGATATGAAAAAGCGTGTAATACAGCTTGAAAACGGAAGTATTGTTCGTGATGAAAAGGAAGGAGTGTACAATCTTGGCGTTTAAGTATTATTTTAAAAGTGCATCGAGTTCATTTGTGAGAAACGGAATAATGACCGTAGCATCGTTTATTACCGTTACCTGCTGTCTTTTCCTTTTCGGTGTGTTTCTGCTGTTTACACTTAATATGAGCAGTATAAGCAAGCAAATAGAAGACCAGTGTGAATTAATTGCCCGCATTGACATAAATGCAGACGAACAAACACAGCAAAGTATTTATAACCAAGTACTTACGCTCAATAATGTAACTGACGCACATCTTGAAACAAAGGACCAGGCCTTTGAAAACTTTAAAAAAGAGCTTGGTGATGATGCCGACGTATTAGAGGGGCTTGAAAGTGAAAACTTCCTTAGAAGTTCTATTAAAATTACGCTTACCGACATCAGAAAATCAGATGAGACCGTAGCATCTCTTAAGAAAATTCAAGGAATTGCGGAAGTTGAAAACCATAAAGATATAGTCACAAATGTTGTGGGCTTTACCTCAAGCGTGAAAAAGG
>JAZUPX010000041.1:0-24956 GCA_045605405.1 Clostridia bacterium | reverse complement strand
GTAAGGAGCTTGAGGCACTTCAGCTTGAGCGTCTTAAAAATATTGTGGCATACTGTTACAACAATACAAAATTCTATCACGACAAGCTCGACAAAGCAGGTGTCGGTGACGGAAGCAAGATTAAGCAGCTTTCCGACATTGAATACATACCTTTTACCGAAAAGAGCGAGTTTCGTGATAACTACCCATTTGGTATGGTTGCTGTTCCGCATAAGGACATTGTCCGTGTACACGCATCAAGCGGTACTACGGGAAAGCCCACCGTTGGCGTTTATACCAAGCAGGATATTGACATCTGGAGCGACTGTGTTGCACGTGTTTGTGCTGCAGGCGGTGTAACCGACGAGGATATTATTCAGATTTCATTTGGCTACGGGCTTTTTACAGGCGCTCTCGGTCTTCACTACGGACTTGAAAAACTTGGCGCAATGGTAATACCCATGTCCTCGGGTAATACGGAAAAACAGCTTATGATGATGCGTGACCTCGGTGTAACAGGTCTTGTTGCAACTCCCTCATATGCTCTTTACCTCAGCGAAGCTGTAAAAGAGGGCGAATATCCTCTTGATGCATATAAACTGAAGCTTGGTATCTTGGGTAGCGAACCCTGTACCCCCGAGATGCGTGATACTATTGAGAAAAATCTTGGTATTTATGTTTCCGATAACTATGGTATGACAGAACTTGGCGGTCCTGGTGTCAGTGGTGACTGCTTTGAGCGTGACGGTATGCACTTTGCGGAGGACCACTTCCTCCCCGAAATCGTAGACCCCGACACGGGAAAACGTCTGGGAAGCGGAGAAACAGGCGAGCTTATCGTTACAACTCTTACAAAACAGGGTATGCCTGTACTTCGTTACAGAACAAGAGATATTACAACTCTTGATTATGAGCCTTGTAAGTGCGGAAGAACTCACGTAAGAATGAGCAAGACAAAGGGCAGAACAGACGATATGCTTATTATCAAGGGCGTTAACGTGTTCCCCACACAGATTGAAAGTGTACTTATCAATATTGATAAAATCGGTCCTCACTATCAGCTTGTGGTACGCCGTGAAGGAAACTTTAAGGATACCCTTGAAATCAAGGTTGAGCTTTTGGATGCAAGCGTACTTGAAAACTACGGTGAACTTGAAAAACTCATTCGTCTTATTCAGGAAAGAATAAAGAGCGTTCTTGGGCTTCAGGCAAAGATTACTCTTGTTCCTCCCAAGACTCTTGAAAGATTTCAGGGTAAGGCGAAGAGAATTCTTGATTTAAGAAACGAGAAATAATCCCGAAAGGAAGATATAGATGAAAGAATTAATGATTGGTAATGCCGCAGTTGCCCGCGGTCTTTACGAGGCAGGATGTAATGTGATTTCATCCTACCCCGGAACACCCAGCACAGAAATTACCGAATTTGCGGCTAAATACGACGAAATGTACTGCGAATGGGCACCCAATGAAAAGGTTGCCTGCGAAGTGTCCTTCGGGGCATCACTTCAGGGTGCAAGAACTGCTTGTGCAATGAAGCACGTTGGACTCAATGTTGCGGCAGACCCTCTTTTCACACTTTCTTATACAGGCGTAAACGGCGGTATGGTTATCTGTGTTGCAGATGACCCCGGAATGCACTCCTCTCAGAATGAGCAGGATTCCCGCCATTATGCAATCGGTGCAAAGGTTCCTATGCTTGAGCCTGCCGATTCTCAGGAATCTTTGGATTTCACAAAGAAGGCTTTCGAGCTTTCCGAAAAATATGACACCCCCGTTCTTCTTCGTATGTGCACAAGAATTGCTCATTCACAGAGCATTGTTGAAACAGGCGAAAGAACAGAGGTTGGCGTAAAAGCATACGAAAAGAACCCTGCAAAATACATAATGATGCCAGGTAATGCAAAGAAGCGTCATCCTTTCGTTGAAGAAAGAACTGCTCTCCTTACAGAGCTTGCGGAAAATTGCGACTTTAACCGCATAGAATATACTGATTCCAAAATCGGTGTTATCACATCAGGTGCAAGCTACCAGTATGTTAAGGAAGCCCTTGGTGACAGCGTAAGTGTTTATAAGCTCGGTCTTGTAAATCCCCTCCCCGTAAAGACTATCCGTGAATTTGCTTCCAAGATGGATAAGGTTTATGTTATCGAGGAGCTTGACGGTATTATCGAAACACATTGTAAGAACATCGGTGTGCAGGTAATAGGCAAGGAGCTTTTCAGCTGCATCGGTGAATTCAGCCAGAAGACAATTGCCGAAGCAATGGGTAAGGAAGCGAAGAAAGCATACGACCTCGCAATGGAAATTCCCATGCGTCCTCCGATGATGTGTGCAGGCTGTCCCCACAGAGGTATGTACTACGTTCTTGCAAAGAACAAGGTTACAGTTCTCGGTGACATCGGTTGCTACACGCTTGGTGCAATGCCTCCTCTTACCGCACTTGATTCAACTCTTTGTATGGGTGCTTCTATTTCGGGACTTCACGGCTTCAATATGGCAGGCGGAGAAGAAAGCGAGAAGAAGAGCGTTTGCGTAATCGGTGATTCTACATTTATGCACAGCGGTGTAACAGGACTTATTAACATTGCATACAACGGTTCAAACTCAACCGTTATTATACTCGACAACTCTATCACAGGTATGACAGGTCATCAGCAGAATCCCACAACAGGCTACAACATCAAGGGTGACCCTGCTTCCAAAATTGACCTTGAAACCCTTTGCAGAAGCGTGGGAATCAACCGCGTAACAGTTGTTGACCCCTACGACCTCAAGGAATGTGAAAGAGTGCTTAAGGAAGAACTCGCGGCAGACGAGCCTTCCGTAATCATTTCAAGAAGACCTTGTGTGCTTCTTAAGTATGTTAAATCCAAGAAACCTCTTATGGTTAACAAGGATAAGTGTAAGAGCTGTAAGAAATGTATGTCTTTCGGCTGTCCTGCAATCAGTATGCACGACGGCAAGGCAGAAATTGACAAGACTCTCTGTGTAGGTTGTGAAGTATGTAGCGGACTTTGTCCCTTTGGTGCTATTGAAAGCGAGGTGCAGGAGTAATGGAAACAAAAAATATAATGATTGTCGGTGTAGGCGGTCAGGGCTCACTCCTTGCAAGTAAGCTTTTGGGAAGACTCCTCGTTGACGAGGGCTATGATGTAAAGGTTTCCGAGGTTCACGGTATGAGCCAGCGTGGCGGTAGTGTTGTTACATATGTGCGCTATGGCGAAAAGGTTTACTCTCCCATCATTGAGGAGGGCGAGGCAGATTATATCGTTTCCTTTGAAAAGATTGAGGCGGCAAGATGGCTCTCCTGCCTTAAGAAAGACGGAAAGATAATCGTTAACACACAGCAGATTGACCCTATGCCCGTAATTATTGGTGCAGCACAGTATCCTGCCGATGCTCTTGATAAGATTGAAGAAAAGGGTGCATTTGTTGATGCTCTTGATGCTCTTTCTCTTGCTAACGAAGCAGGCAGTTCCAAGGCGGTAAATATCGTACTTATGGCTCGTCTTGCAAAGTATTTTGACATCAGCTACGATAAATGGATAGAAGCAATTGAAAAATCAGTTGCTCCCAAGTTTGTTGAACTTAACAAAAAGGCATTTGAACTTGGTTACAACCACTAAAAGTTAGGAATGGTAAAAATGGAAAATTATTATCAGAAAGAAATTGAAACTGCCTCATATGAGCAAATTCGTGTGTGGCAGAGTGAACGTCTTGTAAAAACAGTAAAACACGTTTACGAGAATAATAAATATTACAGAAAGCTTATGGATGAAAAGGGTGTAACCCCCGATGACATTAAGGGCGTGGATGACCTTCATAAGCTCCCTTTCCTTACAAAGGATGACCTTCGTGAGGCGTACCCCTACGGACTTATGTCAAAGCCCCTTTCCGAGTGTGTTCGTATTCAGTCCACAAGCGGCACAACGGGAAAAAGAGTAGTTGCTTTCTATACACAGAACGACATCAACCTCTGGGAAGACTGCTGTGCGAGAGCAATCACAGCGGCAGGCGGAACAAAGGAAGACGTTTGTCAGGTTTGCTACGGTTACGGACTTTTCACAGGCGGTCCCGGACTTAACGGTGGCTCACACAAGGTTGGATGTCTGACGCTTCCAATGTCCTCTGGTAATACAGAACGTCAGCTTCAGTTTATGACAGACCTTGAAGCAACAATTATCTGCTGTACACCTTCGTATGCACAGTACCTTGCAGAAAGCATTGAGGAGAGAGGTATAAAGGATAAGGTTAAGCTTAAAGCAGGTATCTTCGGTGCAGAAGCATGGACTGAGGAAATGCGTAAGGACATCGAAAAAAGACTTGGTATTAAGGCGTACGATATTTACGGTCTTACAGAAATCTGTGGCCCAGGTGTTGCATTTGAATGCAGCGCACAATCAGGTATGCATATCAATGAAGACCACTTCATTGCAGAAATAATTGACCCGAAGACAGGTGAAGTTCTTCCCGAGGGTGAAAAGGGTGAATTGGTATTTACCTGCATCACCAAGGAAGCATTCCCGATGATTCGTTACCGTACAAAGGATATCTGCGTTCTCACAAGAGAAAAATGTTCCTGTGGAAGAACTCACGTTAAAATGGCGAAGCCTATGGGAAGAAGCGACGATATGCTTATTGTCAAGGGGGTTAATGTATTCCCCTCGCAGATTGAGGAAGTTCTTCTTGCAAAGGGACTTACAAGTAACTACCAGATTATAGTAGACCGTGAAAAGACCAGCGATACCATTGAGGTAAGGGTTGAAATGACCCCCGAACTCTTCTCCGATAAGATTAATGAGCTTTCAAAGATTGAAAGAGAAGTAAACGATGCCCTTAAATCAATGATAGGTATTTCTGCTCTTGTGCGCATTGTAGAGCCTAAATCCATTGTGAGAAGTGAGGGCAAGGCTGTACGAGTAATAGACAGAAGAAATCTTTATAATAACTAAGAAGGAGTGGGGAAAATGACAATTAATCAGTTATCAATTTTTGTAGAAAATAAGGCAGGCACAGTTGCCAAAATTACAAAAAGCATAGCAGATGCAGGAGTAAGCATCAGAGCACTCAGCGTGGCAGATACTCAGGAGTTCGGTATTCTCCGTCTTATTGTGAGTGATGTAGAGAAAGCAAAGGAAGCTCTTCACGAAAATGACTGTGTTGTTTCCATCACAAAAGTTATAGGTGTGGAAATTCCTGATGTTGCGGGCGGTCTTTCTTCCGTTCTTGAGCTTATGAGTGAAAATAATATCAATGTTGAATATCTCTATGCGTTCATTACTATCTCAGGTCAGCACGCATATGTTGTTCTTCGTGTAGAGGATAATGACAAGGCTGCAAAGATTCTCAAGGAGAATGGAGTTAAGCTTGTAAGTCAGGCAGACATTGACGCGTTATAATTCATAATTATACAAAAAGCAACACATACACAATCTGGGTTGTGTATGTGTTGCTTTTTTGTGTCGTAATTTGTAAAAATATCGGTTTCAATAAATAAATTATTATTATTTTTTTATGTAAACTCTAATTTACATAAAAAATACAACAATTTTTCACAACAATTGAAGTTATCAACAGTTTAAACCCCGAATTTTATGTTATTAACAAGAGTTATTAACAGTTTTAACAGTTTTCAACAATAATTTTTTTGAAACTTGGGAAATTTTAAACCAACGTAATTATGGGAGAAAATAGGTTTACATAAATAATTTGAATAATAATAAAAAAGTTCTATCACCGAATTAAATGTCGAAGCCTGAGATATTTTAAAAGAAAAGAGAATACCTGAAAAAATACATAAAAATTTAAAGGTGACTTATTGTGTAAAATATATTGATAAAAAGACAAAAATCGTAAATATGAATGGCTTGACATAGCTTTTGTATTAGTATAAAATATAGTAGATATATTATATAGTATGGAGGCACATATATATGAAAATTCTTGTTACCGGTGGTGCCGGATATATCGGAAGCCACACTTGTGTGGAACTTCTTAATGCAGGACATGAAATTGTTGTTGTAGATAATCTCTCAAACTCCTGCGAAAAATCTCTTGATGAAGTAAAGAAAATTACGGGGAAGGATTTTCGGTTTTATAAATGCGACATTCTCGATTATGAAGGTCTGACAAAGGTTTTTGACGAGAATGAGGTAGAGGCTGTAATTCACTTTGCCGGTCTTAAGGCAGTAGGTGAATCCGTTGAGAAACCTCTTGAATACTATCACAACAATATGACAGGCACATTTAACCTTGTTAATGTTATGAAAGAGCATAATGTATTTAACATTGTGTTCTCTTCCTCCGCAACTGTTTACGGCAACCCCGAAACAGTTCCGATAAAAGAGGATTTCCCTCTTTCAACCACAAATCCCTACGGCTCCACCAAGCTGATGCTTGAAAGAGTTTTAAGCGATGTATACGTTTCCGACAACCGTTTCAGCGTGGTGCTTCTTCGTTACTTCAATCCTATCGGTGCACACAAGAGCGGAAATATAGGAGAAGACCCCAAGGGTATTCCCAATAACCTGCTTCCTTATGTTGCACAAGTAGCCGTAGGAAGACTTCCAAAAATAAATGTGTTTGGTGACTGCTATCCTACCAAGGACGGTACAGGTGTCCGTGACTATATCCACGTTGTTGACCTTGCACTCGGCCATCTTAGGGCTGTGGAGAAGAGAAGCAATGTACCTGGTGTACATATCTATAATCTCGGCACAGGTCAGGGTTACAGCGTACTTGAAATAGTTAAGGCATTTTCCGAAGCCTCAGGAAAAGAGCTTCCCTATGAGATTGTGCCTCCCAGACCGGGAGATGTTGCGATTTGCTATGCGGATGCTTCCAAGGCTAAGGAAGAGCTTGGCTGGGAAGCCCAGAGAGGCATTCAGGAGATGTGTGCCGATGCATGGAACTGGCAGAGCAAAAATCCCAACGGATTTAAAAATTAAGGAGGAAAAAGAAAATGACAAAAATCAGATTTGATTACACAAAAGCAGGAAAATTTATTTCAAAAGATGAAATTGCAGCTCTTGACGGTGCAATTAAGGCAGCACACGATACACTTCATAACGGCACAGGCAGAGGAAGTGACTTTCTCGGTTGGGTAGACCTTCCCGAAACTTATGATAAAGAAGAGTTTGCGAGAATCAAGAAGGCTGCCGAAAAAATCAAGCAGAATTCCAAGGCCCTTATAGTTATCGGTATCGGCGGAAGCTACCTCGGTGCAAGAATGGCTGTTGAAATGCTTCACAGTAGCTTTGCAAACCACAACGAAAATGGTGTACAGATATACTTTGCAGGTAACTCCATCAGTTCATCATACCTCGCTGACCTTATTGAAAAGGTTAAGGATATTGACTTTTCCGTAAATATTATCTCCAAAAGCGGTACTACAACGGAGCCTGCAATAGCATTCCGCGTATTCCGTGAACTTCTTATTGAAAAGTATGGAAAAGAAGGTGCAAAGGACAGAATTTATGCGACAACAGACAAGGCAAGAGGTGCTCTTAAAAACCTTGCTGACGAGGAAGGATATGAAACATTCGTAGTTCCCGACAATGTAGGCGGACGTTACAGCGTACTTACAGCAGTAGGACTTCTTCCTATTGCAGCAAGCGGTGCGGACATTGATGCTCTTATGCATGGTGCTCAGGATGCAATGAAAGAGTACGCTAACCCCAACCTTGAGGAGAACGATTGCTACAAGTATGTTGCTGCAAGAAATGCACTTTATCGCAAGGGCAAGAATATTGAAATTATGGTAAACTACGAGCCTCAGGTACACTATTTTGCAGAATGGTGGAAACAGCTCTTCGGCGAGAGCGAGGGTAAGGAAAACAAGGGTATTTTCCCTGCAGCAGTTGATTTTTCTGCCGACCTTCACTCTATGGGACAGTACATTCAGCAGGGACTTCGTATGATGTTTGAAACAGTTATTTTCTTTGACAATGCCAAGAAAGATATTGTTATAAAGGAAGACAGCGACAACGTGGACGGTCTTAATTTTCTTGCAGGAAAGAATGTAAGCTATGTTAACGAGCAGGCATTTAACGGAACACTTTTAGCTCATACAGACGGCGACGTTCCCAACCTCGTTCTCCGCGTGGAAAATATGGACGAATACTGTCTTGGCAATCTTATCTATTTCTTTGAAAAGGCTTGCGGTATCAGTGGTTATGTACTTGGTGTAAATCCCTTTGACCAGCCCGGTGTTGAAGATTATAAGAAGAATATGTTTGCTCTTCTCGGTAAGCCCGGCTACGAGGCACAGCAGGCAGAGCTTCAGGCAAGACTTTAAGATACATTCGGTTAGAAAGTATTACTAAGGAGAAATAAAATGGGCATTTTTAACAGTTACACAAAACCCGGAAAGGGTGTGAGCAAGGAGGATGTTCAGAAGTCGGGAATCCCGCTTTATTTTGACATTTTCCTGAGAAGATTCTGGGAATTCATTTCCATAAATCTGCTTTATATAATTGCATCTATTCCGGCAATCATTATATCGTTTTTTATAGCAAACTATTTTGTGGGATTTATTCTTTCCGTTACAGGATTGGCAGAAAATGAAGCCTACATCAGGATGATTCCCTTGCTGGCTGTTCTTTTTACCGTTGTAATTTTGCAGGCGACAGGAAGCGGCCCTGCTTCCGTTGCCCATACATTCGTTATCAGAAAATATGTGAAGGATACACACGCTTGGATATGGTCTGATTTCGTAAGCAGTTTCAAGCAAAATTTCTGGCAGGGAGTGGCAGCTTATATTATAAACGTAGTGGTATTCTTTATGCTGGCATTCGGATACCTGTTTTACCGTTACCTTATGCCGGGCACAATATCAATTGTGCTGAGTACTTTGATTCTTATCCTTGGTGTGGCTTTCTGTATTATGCAGAAATACATTTATGTTTTGCTGTCAGGATTTCAGCTTAAAGTAAAACATATTTATAAAAATGCATTTATTCTTACCGTTGTAGGTCTTAAATGGAATCTCTTTTCAGCCGTTGTTATTGGTGCAATGCTGTTTGGAATGGCATATTTGTACACTTCTATGATTGGAGCTGCTTTTGCAGTTATACTGTGTCTTTATTTTACGCTGATTAATTTTACACAGATATTTATAACTAACAATGTGGTAAAGAAATACCTTGAGGAGCCTGCACTGGAGAAGGAAAATATTGAAGAATAACAAAAAGGTTGCTGAATACATTATTCAGCAACCTTTTTTCAATAGTTCAGTATTTTGTTTGCCAGCCTTATTGATGCTTCATATCCTTTAAGATGATCCTTTAGCTGGTCCTTTCTCGGGTAGTAGCGTACAAACATATAAAGTCCCGAGGTATCGAGCCCTGCATCTTTAAAAAATTTGAGGTTTGAAATATCGATTCCGTAAGCTTTGCCGTGGGCATCGTAGGTTTCAAATTTGGAAATATCCCCGTCTACCCAATCCTCAAGAGGGGCATAGGCAATGTCGTCTGTGTTTTCTCCCTTGTAAAAATCAGCAACCGTCTTGTCGAGGAAGAAAATATAAGATGCCTCCTCACCAATTGCCATATTGAGCTTCAGGGAATTTGCCTGAATATACTCTACTTCCTTTGAATCAGGGTTAATGTCAATATGTGAGAAATACAGATTTTTTTCCCCGTTGCCGTCAAGGTCTTCACAAAGCGGGGAAAGGACTTCCTCCATTTTTTCTCTGAAAACATCGTTATAATAAAGCTTTCCTGCATAGGTCAGCGTTACATCAAATTTTTCCGCCGTAATAGAATTGTATACGGTAACTCCCACAAGAAGTAATACAAAAATTACTCCAATGGTAATTCCTTTATAGTACATCCAGTACCAACTCCACCAATCCTTGGTGAATTTTTTTGGTACGGTACCGTATTTTTCAGCCATTAAAATCACTCCTTGGGAAATATCATAACAAAAAAATCAGCGGTTGTAAACAAACACATTAAAAAAGACACAAAAAAGTTACAAGTATTGTGGGAAGCCCTTTCGAAATACAGAGTCTTTTACACCATTTCTTCGGGCTTGAATACCTCATCAAATTTTTCTTCTGTAAGAAAACCGAGCTTAACGCAGGCTTCCCTGAGGGAAATATTTTCCTCGTAGGCTTTCTTTGCCGTTTTTGCGGCGTTTTCATAACCAATATAGGGGTTAAGTGCCGTAACCAGCATAAGTGAATTGTGAAGATTATGATGCATTTTTTCCTTGTTTGCACGGATTCCTGACACGCAGTTTTTATTAAATGAAACAATAGCCTCCGCCATAAGCCTTGCAGACTGCAGGAAGTTGTAAATGCAAACGGGCATAAACACATTCAGCTCAAAATTACCCTGAGATGCAGCCATACCCACAGCCACATCATTTCCCATTACCTGCACTGCAACCATTGTAACCGCCTCACATTGGGTGGGGTTTACCTTGCCGGGCATTATGGATGAACCGGGCTCATTTTCGGGAATAAATACCTCACCAAGTCCGTCGCGCGGACCGGAGGCAAGCCACCTGATATCGTTTGCAATTTTCATCATATCGGAGGCAAGAGCTTTTATAGCACCGTGGGCAAAGACAAGCTCATCCTTGGAGGTAAGGGCGTGGAATTTATTTTCAGCAGTGACAAAAGGCTTTTTTGTAATCTTAGCAATTTCTTCTGCCACAGCGATGTCAAATCCCTCGGGAGCGTTTAGCCCCGTACCTACTGCAGTACCGCCAAGCGCAAGCTCGTAAAGTGGAGCGGTACTAAGTTTTAAAAGCTTTACATCCTTTTCAAGGCTCGAACGCCAACCGCTTATCTCCTGACTAAAGGTTATGGGGGTTGCATCCTGCAAATGAGTTCTGCCGCTTTTTACAATACCTTGATTCTCTGCTTCAAGCTTTTTCAGTGTTTCAATAAGTTCCTCAACTGCAGGAATCAGTTTGTCCTCAAGAATCAGCACAGCAGCAATGTGCATTGCTGTGGGAAATGTATCATTGGAGGACTGACTCATATTGACATCATCATTGGGATGGAGAAGCTTCTTTCCTAAAATCTCATTCCCTCTGTTTGCGATAACCTCGTTGGCATTCATATTGGACTGTGTGCCGCTGCCCGTCTGCCATACAACAAGTGGAAACTGAGAGATATGCTGGCCATTCATAATTTCCTTACAGGCTTTTTTTATGGCAGAGAGCTTTTCGTCTGTCATTTTCTCTTTTTTGAGAGAATTATTAACCGTTGCGGCTGCCATTTTCAGCACACCAAAAGCGTATATGATTTCTGCAGGCATTGTTTCAATACCCACGCCAATTTTAAAATTGTCACAGCTTCTCTGTGTCTGTGCACCCCACAGGCACTCAGCAGGGACTTTGACATCTCCCATAGAGTCATGTTCTATTCTGTAATCCATAAAAAAACATCCTTTCAAGATAGCCGAACAGCAAAAACACATTTAGGATTATTACTGTTCGGCTAGCTAAATAATACCACAATAATAAAGGTATGTCAATAAAGCGAGCGGCAGAACAATAAGGTTTAGAACTTCCGTGACTTGAATGCATAATAAAAAGCCTTTGCGGGAAAGATTAGTGTGTACTAATTTTTTCTTGCGGAGGCTTTTTTTATGATAAACAAGGTTGAAATCTGCGGTGTTAATACATCCAAGCTCCCTACCCTTACAGCACAGGAGAAGAGGGAGCTTTTCGAAAAAATAAAAAAGGGTGATTCAATCGCCCGTGAGACCTTTATACGTGGGAATCTTCGTCTTGTATTAAGTGTTATCGGACGCTTCAATAACCGAGGGGAAAATGTAGATGACCTATTTCAGGTGGGTTGTATAGGTCTTATAAAATCAATAGATAACTTTAATACGGAGCTGGATGTTCAGTTTTCCACCTATGCCGTGCCGATGATTATTGGTGAGATACGGCGTTACCTCCGCGACAACAATGCAGTGAGGGTGTCCCGTTCTCTCCGTGATATTGCCTACAAGGCACTGTGTATCCGTGAAAAAATAATGAATGAAAATAACCGCGAGCCGTCTGTAGGTGAAATTGCAAAAATGATTAATGTAACTCCCGAGGAGGTTGCAACCGCCCTTGATGCCATTCAGGAGCCAATATCACTTTTCGAGCCGGTGTATCACGATGGGGGAGATGCCGTCTATGTAATGGACCAGGTTTCGGATAAGAAAAACCTTGATGAAACATGGATAGAAAAAATCTCCCTGCGTGAAGCTATGGACAAGCTTACCGACAGGGAGAAAATGATTATAATAATGCGGTTTTTCCGCGGAAAAACCCAGACCGAGGTAGCCAACGAAGTAGGAATAAGTCAGGCACAGGTTTCCCGTCTTGAAAAAAGTGCAATATCAAGCATGAGAAAGAATATATAAAAATGTCAGTTTGCAGGGAGGGGTTTTATCCCCCTCCCTGATTTTTATTTTGGAATAATTAGTGCCGCACCGCTGGGTAAATCCGCCTCCGATTCAAGAGCATTTGCTTTTAAAATATCGTCGGGACTTACGCCGTATTCCTTGGCTATATCCCACAGCGTTCTGCCCATATGTACGCAGGACACAATAATTGACGGTCTTGGTACGGGGGTATATTCAGCAGGTGTTACCTCGTACACAATGTCGGTATCGGTAGTCTTTACGCATTGCACCTCTACCTCGACATTACCGCGAAGCTCAACAGTTCTGTCGTCGGCAATAACGTAGCTGATATTCCGCATCTTACAGGATGTAACTGGTGTCAGCATACAGCCGGGGGAATCGCACTCCACAGAAAATTCTGCATTTGTCTTATAACTGCAGGCAGGGGCAGAACTGTCGCCGCTCAGATACAAAATATATATTTCTGTATATCCCGATATCCTTAGAATATCTCCCTCTGGTACCGAACTTTCAATAAACGGCCGTGCTATAACCTGATAAACTGTTCCGATTGCAGGAAGTGACTGGGGAAGAGAAACTCTTTCCTTGATGTCGGCATCACGTTTTATAATTCTTTCTACACAGTCTACACTAACCGGAGAATAACGTAGGTCAATTGCCCCGTGAGGAATGTATGCATCGGTAACACAGTCAACACACGCCTTTTGACGGGCAATTACTCTCATTGCAAGTTGTGTGGAGATGTCGAATGTACATAATTTCCCTTCCTCATTTGCCGATGCAACTGCCGAAATGTCTGTTATTTTAACGCTGTGCTCACAGTTTATATCCTCGCGGATTCCGTCTGCCTCTAAAATATGGGCAAATGTCACGTCTGTACCGCTGTATTCCATACCGTTCTCACTTGTGTAGAGTATGGTTACACGTACCGTTCCGTTTACAATTGCCTTGTCATCAATTACCTTGATACTGCTTTCCGTAAGTACACCGTCTGTTTTTAATATTTCTATTATGGGTGCCTTGTCAGGTGCAAGAGAAAAGCTGTCCGTCACTGTTGTAATATCCCTGCTGTTTGCACAAATCATATCTGTATAAAGGGGAGTCTTCTTGATGCAGGCACCCTCGATTTCGGAGATGATGTCAAGATTACAGCAGGAGTAAACAGCCCCCGAAAGACACAGCGTTGCCTTAAGGGACAGCTTCCTGCAGTTTGCTATATCGCACCCCAAATCATATACTTCAACGTCACAGATTGCCGTCATTGCGTCGGTAATGCTTCCATCACGGACAAGGTTTGAAAATTCGCAGGAGGAAGTAATGGATTTCACGCATTTTTCCTCGTTGTCTGCAAGATACAAAATGTCAAATGTAACTGTTCCGGCCACAATCAAATGTGAATTTCTTATTTCACAGCTTGTCACTTTTGGCCGTGCGCTCAGTTGAAGCACCTTCAGTATGTCGGGCTTGCTGTCAGGGACAATTACATCACATTCTGCAGAAAAGTTGTTTTTTACCCGATATACACAGCTGCATACCGGCAGGGTTTCGTTTTTAATATTTATTTCCATAATAAAAATCCTCCTCACACCAAGAATATATGAGCAGGATTTATAAGCTATTCCAAAAAAAGGCAAAAAAATATGACAGACCAATGAAACCGTCTGCCACTAAAAGGAGGGAAAATGAAAAAAGTTTATGTACCTTTTCGGTACATTCATATAATACAACAAATTTTCACAAAAAACAATAAGCAAACTATAAGAATTAAACACCTTTTTTGAAAAATATTTGTGCAAATTGCACAAAAAAAGGATTTCTGCGGAGTCGCAGGGGACGATGTACTTTTGGGAGCCAAAAGTACCAAAAACGCGGGGGTTCCGATTCCCCCGCACCCCTAAAACGGCCTCGCCGGGGCGTAAGAAAGCAAAAACTTGTTCTTAATAACAAAGATGGTTTTGTTTTTCGAAATTATTTGTTTTGGTGTCGCCGTCCTAAAAGGAAAACTTATTTCCTTGCGGACTAAAAATCGCTCGTCAGCAGAGGAAGTTGATACGAGCGATTTTTACGCCAGTCAACAAAGAATTTCTCAAAACCCGACTGTTCGGCTAAGCAAGCTCTTCCATCTTTTCTCTGAATTGAAATCCTATTTTTGCCCCGACAATGATTCCTATTTCAAAAAATACTTCTTCGTATTCACTTACCTGCTCATCAAAATAGCCGTATATTCTGTCAAATTCATCAATATCGGAAAACTTTTCTTCAAAAAAATTCTTAGCTTTTCTTCTTGCTTCCGTGAGCCTCTCAGAATACTTTTTGTTAGATGTGGGAATAAATGTTTCTCCGCCGTGTTTCAAAAAGTTCTGTAACGAGATAAATTCTGCCCTTTGTAAGTAGTTTTCAAATTTCATAAATGATACCTCCGTTTTTAATTTAGTTTGACAGAAGTATCCATCCGTAGTATAATATTTACAGATAGGAGTATTCCTGTCGTGGGAGATAAACAGGTTTGTAGCCGTGGTGGGTGGCAACCTGTTTATTTCTTTTTATCAATTTCTTTCTTCACCAAATTTATACCGTACATTATCGTATCAGTCCGCGTTTTATTTAACGCATCTGCACACTCCTGAATTAAATCAGCTTCCTGTTCTGTAAGCCTTATATTTAATTTACTTTTGCGTGCATCTTCCTTTGGTGGTCTCCCTGTTCTTGGGGACATTATTATCACCTCACTTATTGTCCTCGCAATAATATTATAATATTGGGCGTGCAAAAAGTCAATAGTTTTGATTAAAGTTTTTCTTATTATTTACAGTTGAAAAACTTTTCAAAATGGTGTAAAATAATATAATGACTTAGAGAGGGGGATTCCTATGAATTTCAAGCTTGTATCGGATTTTCAGCCCACGGGCGACCAGCCTCAGGCAATAGATGCCCTTGTGGAAAGTATTGAAAAGGGCAACCGCGGACAGGTTCTTTTAGGTGTTACGGGAAGCGGTAAGACTTTTACCGTGGCAAACGCCATTGCACGGGTGAACAAGCCCACTCTTGTCCTTGCACATAACAAGACTCTTGCGGCACAGCTTTGCAGCGAGTTCAAGGAGTTTTTCCCAGAGAATGCAGTTGAGTATTTCGTGTCTTATTACGACTACTACCAGCCGGAGGCGTACATTCCCTCCAGCGATACTTATATTGAAAAGGATGCACAGATTAACGACGAAATTGACAAACTCCGCCACAGTGCAACCATGGCTCTTTTTGAAAGAAGAGATGTAATTGTAGTCGCTTCTGTAAGCTGTATTTACGGTCTTGGCGACCCAGAGGATTACAGTACCCTTGTGCTTTCTCTCCGCCCCGGTATGCAAAAAGACCGTGACGAGGTTATAAAAAAGCTTGTGGATATGCAGTATGAGAGAAATGATATAAACTTTGTCCGCGGAAAATTCCGTGTCCGCGGTGATGTTTTGGAGGTTTTCCCCATCAGCAGTGGTGAGGATGCCGTAAGGATAGAATTTTTCGGTGATGAAATTGACCGCATAACGGAGATTGACACCCTTACGGGAGAGGTGCTTGGTGTAAGACAGCATATAGGAATATACCCTGCATCCCACTATGTAACAACCCCCGAAAAGAGGGAGCAGGCAATAGCATCTATCAGAGAGGAACTTGAAATACGCCTTAAAGAACTTCGTGACAATGACCGTCTTCTTGAAGCACAGCGGCTTGAAGAAAGAACAAATTACGATATAGAAATGATGCGTGAAATCGGTTTCTGCAGCGGTATTGAAAACTATTCACGCCATATCAGTGGACGAGAGCCGGGAAGCCCTCCTTACACGCTGATTGACTATTTCCCCGATGATTTTCTGCTTGTAATCGACGAGAGCCACGTAACCGTACCGCAGGTGCGTGCAATGTACGCAGGGGACAGAAGCAGAAAGGAAAGCCTTGTAAAATACGGCTTCCGTCTGCCGTCAGCCTTTGATAACAGACCTCTCAGTTTTGACGAATTTGAAAAAAGGCTCAATCAGGTTATATATGTAAGTGCAACTCCTGCACAGTACGAATACGACCATTCGCAGAGCATTGCAGAACAGTTAATACGTCCCACGGGACTTCTTGACCCCGAGATTTTTGTCCGTCCCATAGAGGGACAGATAGACGACCTCTTAACGGAAATCTACACCCGTACAGACAAAAAGGAGAGAGTTCTTGTAACCACCCTTACCAAAAAAATGGCAGAGGACCTTACCGACTATCTTCGCAGTATGGGAATCAAGGTCAAGTATATGCACTCCGATGTCGAAACCCTTGAACGGCTTGAAATTGTCCGTGATTTAAGGCTTGGTGTATTTGATGTACTGGTAGGTATCAACCTGCTTCGTGAGGGACTTGACATTCCCGAGGTATCCCTTGTGGCAATTCTTGATGCGGATAAAGAGGGTTTTTTGAGAAGTGAAACCTCCCTTATCCAGACAATCGGAAGAACAGCGAGAAACTCCGAGGGTAAGGTAATAATGTATGCTGATAGAGTCACTGACTCAATGCAGAGGGCAATCAATGAAACAAACCGCCGACGTGAAATACAGATGGCGTATAATAAAGAACACGGCATCACTCCCAAAACCATTGTCAAGGCGGTAGGCGGTGTTATTGCCGCAGTAACGGCGGAGGAAGAAATGGCTCCTCAGCAGAATGTGGCGGCTGTTCTTTCCAAGCTTGAAAACGAGATGCGTATTGCCGCAGAGGAGCTTCGCTTTGAGGATGCGGCGAAGATACGCGACCGCATAAAGCGTCTTAGAAAAGAGGTGCAGTAATGAGAAAAGAAGAAATTGTAATACAGGGTGTAAGAGAAAACAACCTTAAAAATATTGACCTCACCATTCCTCGTGACAAATTTATAGTTTTTACGGGCGTATCGGGAAGCGGAAAGACATCCCTTGCATTTGACACTATCTATGCGGAAGGGCAACGCCGTTATGTGGAATCCCTTTCCTCATACGCACGAATGTTCCTCGGTCAAATGGAAAAACCCGAAGTAGACTACATCGAGGGCTTAAGCCCTGCTATCAGCATAGACCAGAAGACAACCAACAAAAACCCGCGTTCAACGGTTGGTACAGTAACGGAAATATATGACTACCTCCGTCTTTTGTATGCGAGGGTAGGTGTTCCTCACTGTCCCGAGTGCGGTAAGGTTATTACTCAGCAGTCCCTTGACCAGATTGTGGACAAGGTGCTGTCTCTTCCCGAGGGTAGCAGGGTGCAGATTCTTGCCCCCGTTGTACGCAGGAAAAAGGGTGAGCATCAGAAGATTTTTGAAAGTGCCCGTAAAAGCGGTTATGTCCGTGTCCGTGTTGACGGAATTATTTACGACCTTTCCGAGGAAATCGAGCTTGAAAAACAGAAAAAGCATAACATAGAAATTGTTGTTGACCGTCTTGTAGTAAAGGACGGTATCCGTACCCGACTTGCAGATTCCGTTGAAATAGCACTCCATCAGGCAGATGGTATCGTTATGATATTAAATGGTGAGGAGGAGCTGACCTTCAGCCGTAACTACGCCTGTGAGGATTGCGGAATCAGCTTGGAGGAGCTTTCTCCACGTATGTTTTCCTTTAATAATCCCTTGGGTGCTTGCCCACGTTGCAGCGGAATCGGCCTTTTGAAACGTGTTGACCCATCGTTGGTTCTTATCAGCGACGAGCTTTCCATTATGGAGGGCGCATTTTCCGTCAGCGGATGGCGTGCTCCCGACAAGGACGGAAGTATGGCAAATGCCACTTTCCGCGGACTTGCGAAAAAATATAATTTCAGCCTTAACACCCCCGTCAAGAATTTACCGCAAGAGGTTGTTGATATAATTCTGTACGGAACAAAGGGCGAGGAAATTGAAATTGAGCATATGGGTAAGCGCGGACTTTCCAAGTACATGACACCATTTGAGGGCATTGTTACAAACCTCCAACGCCGTTATGACGAAACGGACAGCGAATGGTCCAAATGGGATATTGAGGGGCTTATGCGCGAGATTCCCTGTAACGAATGTAAGGGAAAAAGACTCCGCAGGGAAAGTCTTGCCGTTACGGTTGACGGAAAGAATATTGACGAGGTATGTAACCTTTCGGTAACTAAATCAAAAGAATTTTTTGACAACATAAAGCTCGATAAACAGCAATCAATCATTGCAGAGGAAATATTAAAGGAAATTAATGCCCGTATAGGTTTCCTCAACAATGTAGGACTTGAGTATCTGACACTTTCCCGCTCGGCAGGAACTCTTTCGGGCGGTGAGTCACAGAGAATCCGCCTTGCAACCCAGATAGGCTCGGGACTTGTGGGTGTTTTGTACATCCTTGACGAGCCGAGTATCGGTCTTCATCAGCGTGACAACAACAAGCTTATTGATGCCCTTAAATCTCTTCGTGATATGGGAAATACCCTTATCGTAGTAGAACATGATGAGGACACTATGTTTGCCGCAGACCATATTGTGGATGTAGGACCGGGGGCAGGTGTGCACGGTGGTGAGATTATTGCACAGGGCACCGTGGAAGATATTATGAATAATAAAAATTCCCTTACGGGTGACTACCTGAGCGGACGAAAGAAAATCGAAGTCCCCGAAGTACGCCGTAAGGGTAACGGAAAGAAAATAACCGTCGTGAAAGCGGAGGAAAACAACCTCAAGGGTATAAATGTAGATATTCCGCTCGGCAAATTTGTCTGCGTAACGGGTGTTTCAGGAAGCGGTAAAAGCTCCCTTGTAAACGAGGTTGTGTACAAGCACCTCGCGTATAAGCTTAACCGTTCCAAGGCTGTTCCCGGCAAGCACAAAACCGTTGAGGGAATTGAAAATCTTGATAAGGTTATCGATATTGACCAGTCACCCATAGGTCGTACACCACGTTCAAATCCTGCAACCTACACGGGTGTGTTCAACGACATTCGCGAGCTTTTTGCACAGACACCCGAAGCAAAGGCAAGGGGCTACAATCAGGGACGGTTCAGCTTCAATGTCCGCGGAGGCAGGTGTGAGGCTTGCTCAGGTGACGGTATCTTAAAAATTGAGATGCATTTCCTCCCCGACGTGTACGTTCCCTGCGAAGTTTGTAAGGGAAAACGATACAACCGTGAAACACTGGATGTTCATTACAAGGGCAAAAATATATTTGAGGTTCTTGATATGACCATTGACGAAGCCACAGAATTTTTTGAAGCCATTCCCAAGATAAAAAACAAGCTTCAGACAATCAAGGATGTAGGTCTTGGTTATATAAAACTCGGTCAGTCCTCCACCACTCTTTCGGGTGGTGAGGCACAGAGAGTAAAGCTTGCAACAGAGCTTTCAAAACGCTCCACGGGAAAGACTATCTATATTCTTGACGAGCCTACCACGGGACTTCACAGTGCCGATGTTCACAGGCTGATAGATGTCCTCAACAGGTTTGTTGAAGAGGGAAATACAGTTCTGGTAATTGAGCATAACCTTGATGTTATCAAAACAGCCGACCACATAATCGACCTTGGTCCCGAGGGTGGTGACAACGGCGGCACAATTGTAGCCGAGGGTACTCCTGAGGAAGTGGCAGAAAACCCGAAATCCTATACAGGAATGTTCCTCAAAAAGCTCTTAGACAAATAAATCATAAACCCCCTTTGTAGTTAATACTTATTAATACAAGGGGGTTTTTATTATGACAGAAATCACAAACAAAAAGATAGGCAATATCATCATCGAAAACCGTGCAAAAATGACCGCAGGAGGAATACGCGACGTGGAAACCTTTTCTCCCGAGAGAATTGTCCTCATTACCGACGGACATCTTCTGACCGTTACGGGAAAGGGGATGAAGGTCAAGAAGCTTTCCACGGAAACAGGAGAAATTTTTATCGAAGGAGAAATATCAGGCTGTGTTTATTCCGAGGGAAAAGGCGATAGGGAAAGCTTCTTAAAAAGGGTGCTTAAATAATGGAGGTATCATCATCCCATCAGGTCAACGTATTTTTTATTTATGTATTGTCGGGGCTTATTTGCGGAACATTTTTTGATGTGCAGAGGATTTTAAGGAGAATGTTTGCCGCAGGTAGCACCCGTACTCTTGTAGAAGACTTCATATTTGCTGTTTTCACCGTGTTTATGACAATTGCACCAGGCTTTGTTTACAACAACGGAGAAATGCGGTATTATCAGATAATCGGGATTTTATGCGGCGGTATTCTTTATGCCGCCGCATTAAGCCGTATGGTTATGAAAATTCTGAGCTTCCTTTTTTATCTTACTCAAAAAATTATCATTAAACCTGCGGTGAGAATATGCCGGCTCCTTACAGTTCCCGTAAAATGGATGATACGGAAAATAAAAAAACTTAAATATCTTGGGAAACGAATACAAAAAAAGCTTTCAAGACACACAAAAAAACGTCGGAAAGCTTTAAAAAAAAGAATTAAAATGTTGTAAAAAAATCTTTACAAATGAAAATCTATAAGTTATACTTATAGGGTGAGAGGTGAGGGGCGTGAAAAAGCCTTTAAATCGCAAAACCCGAAAGAAACGCGTATGGACACGCGACAGTATTATATATCTTGTAATTTGCATATTGGTGTTTGGCGGTTTTCTGTACACTTTCATAGTGCAGGAAAAAACCTTGTCAGACATTCGCAAACAGCAGGCTTATTACGACGAAGAGATAGTTATCAAAGAGGGCGAGCTTGCAGAGGCTGAAGAAAGAGCCGCGCACAGCTCCTCCGACAGATTTTACGAAGACAAGGCCCGTGACGAGGGGTATATCCGCGAAGACGAAACACAGTTTGTCGTGGGTAATTGATGCATTTGGATTTCGTTTATTATTTTATTTATATACTGAAAGGGGTATAACACCTTTATGGCATTGGAAGTAGGACAAATTGTAGAGGGGAAGGTTTCCGGAATAACGGGATTCGGTGCATTTATTGATTTACCTGACGGAGAAACAGGTCTTGTACATATTTCAGAGGTTGCAAGAAACTATGTTAAGGATATAAATGAGCATCTTAGTGTAGGACAGGTGGTAAAGGTAAAGGTTTTGTCCCTTGATGAAAAGGGTAAAATCAGTCTTTCCATAAAAAAAACTCAGGAAAATAATTTCCGCCGTCCTCAGGCGGTAACTTTCAGCGGAAAGCCTGCTGAAATTGAATGGGGTTCTGAGAATACTCAGAAAGATATGTCCTTTGAGGATATGATGGCTTCCTTTAAGCAGTCAAGCGATGCAAGAATGCTTGACATCAAGAGAAATGTTGAATCTAAAAGAGGAAGCAGAAGAAAGTAACAACCAAAACGAAACTAACAATCAAAACGCTATGCGGATGCATAGCGTTTTTTGTTTCATCTAAGACTATATTTGCCGAGCACTTCCACATTTTTGATTTCTTTTTTCATAATGTCTTTTATGCTCAGACCCAATGCATTGCATAATCCTGCAATATAAAACAGCATTTCGCCGATTTCATTTTCAATGATGGCTTTACATTCAGGGCAGAGCTTTCCCTCTGTACCCGAATTTGCTTTTCCTGCAAAATCTTCGTCAGAAAATACGGATAGGCTTTTTTCTCCCACAATTTTAAGACAGCCGCACCCCGTAGCCGTTTTAACCGTGCTTCGGCATATTTTCCCGCAGGAATTCTGACATTTTGTCAGGATATCTAAAATATTTTGGTTTCTCACAATTAAGTGGGAAACCTTTTTTTGAAAATCCTCAGATTGTTTCTCGGACATGGGTTTCACCTCCGAGTATTATTATATCTTTATGCCTCTTAATAGTCAATGAAAGAGATTGTCGAAAAACAGCGTTTGTCTATCTCTGAAAATTCACCTGCCATTTTCTTTCGAGAGGAAAGGTGTATATTCTTTCGCCAGAGGTGTCGTGTTCACTTAGCTTTACTGCATTAAGGCTCATATTATCGTAGGTGGTATAATAATAAATTCCCTCATCCATATTTATGCAGGAGGAATAGTAGGTTATTTCTGGAAAATCCTCCTCAGTTCTGTTAAGCCCTCTCGTCTGATAGACGCTTCCTAAAATATGAAAAACCTGATTTACACAGCATTGCTCATCATCAGGAGATGCAGAGTTAAGCTTTGTGAATGCTCCGCGAACAAAACGGGAGGTTGAAGATAAATCACCCGGAAGACCAAGACTTCCCATTCCTCTGCTGTACGGAGTAAGATTCAGCTTTTCGGAAAAGTTATTTTCGGGTGGATTTGGTGAGAGGGACATATAATTGTTAAGCACAAACATATGCATTGGAAAGGTGGGACTGTTTGTGAGAACTCCCGCTTCATTGTCGTAAATAAAAACTCCCTCTTTGCAGGATTCGACGGTGATGCTTGAATATTTGTCACTGACTATCCAATGAAGCGGTTTTGAGGGATATTCTTCACTGAAATCAAGGTTTGTTACATTTGTCTTTTTGAGAAGCTCCTTTGCCTCGGAAACATTTTTACACTGTGACAAAACCCATGGAATAAGCTCAAAGGATGCAATGTTATCGTATCCTTGCAATTTCTCGTGAAAATGGGCATATCCCGAAAACAGAAGCCCTGCCATACACAAGCCTTCTTCATTTGTTCCGTCAAAATAAAGGGGGAAATTGTTTGATATAATTCCCATACCGATTATGGCGTAATGTGAGGGGATTTCACCCCGCGACCTGAAAACAAAAGGAAAATTCCTTGAAACTATCACTATTTTTTCGCCGAATGAATGTTCAAAATCAAGGTTTCTCCCGAAATATCCGCATTTGGAACTATAAGTTACAGCAGTACACATAATAAAACCTCCTTGGTATTTTTAGTATAAAACTTCAAATAATAATTATACTTTTCGCTTTAAAATTGTTGAAACCATTCTCAAGATATGATATAATTAATCTATTATAGTTAGTTTTCACGAAAGAAGGTAAGCGTATGCTCGAAAAAGAGTGGGTGTTTCTCGATGAGAACATAAGTCAGGCGCAGGCTGAGGCTTATGCGGAGCTTTTCAACATCCCCGTAATCGTTGCCAAGGTTTTGCTAAACCGTGGATTTACCGATGCGGCAGATGCGAAAAAATTTCTGGATAAAAATTCAGACAGCTTTTATTCCCCTAATCTCCTTCGCGATATGGATAAGGCGGTGTGCCGAATCAAAGAGGCAATTGACAAAAAGGAGAATGTAGTTGTTTATGGTGACTACGATGTGGACGGAATTACCTCAACAGCCCTTTTGGTAAGTTTTCTCCGCGGTCAGGGGGTAAATGCGCAGGCATATATTCCCGACAGACAGAATGAGGGCTATGGCATAAATAAAGCCGCAGTCAAAAAAATTTCCGATGGCGGTGCAACACTTCTTATAAGCGTTGATACAGGCATTACCGCATTTGAGGAGACAGAATACGCAAAGGAACTCGGTTGCGATGTTATTATCACAGACCATCACGAATGTAAGCAGGAACTTCCCGACGCAATTGCCGTTATTAATCCTAAGAGAGTGGATTGCGACTACCCGTTTAAGGATCTTGCAGGTGTAGGTGTTGCGTTCAAGCTGGTGTGTGCCGCAAGCGAAAAGAGTGAGAGAGAGCTTCTGGATGAATATGCAGATATTGTGGCATTGGGAACAATAGCCGATGTGGTATCTCTCAAGGATGAAAACAGAATCATTGCCGCACGCGGTATTGAAAAGCTTTCTGCAAATCCCAACACGGGACTTGCGGCTGTTATTTCCACCCTTGGACTGAGGCAAAAGTGGAATAACTGTGCCGTTGTAAGCTATTCCATAGCACCCCGTCTTAACGCCGCAGGAAGAATGTCAAATGCAATGATTGCCGTTGACCTTCTCCTTACCAAGGACCCATTGGAAGCGCAGGAATTGGCAATAAGGCTTGACACCGACAACAAAAACCGTCAGAACGAGGAAAAGATAATCTTTGACGAAGCGGTTGAAATGATAAACAACATTGACCTTTCTGACAAAAAAGTCCTTGTGCTTGCAAAACGCGGTTGGCATCATGGAATTATCGGGGTTGTTGCATCAAGGATTTGCGAAAAGTACAACAAAACCTGTATACTTATTTCTATTGAGGATGAGTGGTGCAAAAGCTCGGGCAGAAGTGTAGAGGGTCTTAACCTTTTTGATGCTCTGGGACATTGTGCAGATATTTTGGAAAAATTCGGCGGTCACGCATATGCGGCAGGATTTTCTATTAAAGAGGAATATATTTCCGAGCTTGACAAACGCCTGAATGAGTTTGCAGCATCCTGCAATTGTGAGGAAAAGCTTCCTCAGATACTTATTGATTCAAAAATCACGGTGGAGGATATAACCGCCGCAAACATAAGAAAAACAGAAGTTCTTGCCCCCTACGGTGCAGGTAACAAGGTTCCGATTTTTGCCCTTATGGGTGCAAGAATCGTGGATGTAAAGACTCTTTCCGACGGAAAGCATTGCCGTCTTCTGGTGGAAAGCGACAAGCGTCTTGTAGAGGCTATTGCTTTTGGTGCAGGTTCAATGGCATCAGAGTTCTGTGCAGGTGACTTGGTAGACATTGCAGGAGAGCTTAACATCAATCTTTATAACGGTCAGGTAAG
>JAZUPX010000040.1:0-4092 GCA_045605405.1 Clostridia bacterium | reverse complement strand
AGTGTGCAAAGACTGCAGGAGGAAATGTGCAAAAACGAGCCATATGGTGTAAATCCTATGGGTTATATTGAAGACCTTGAGAAGCTTGATGCAGAAAAGTTATATGCTCACTACAAGAAAATTCTTGAGGAAAGTAACATTGATATTATTTTCAGCGGTAATTTTGATGAACAAGAAGCAATAAAAACAGCAGAAAGCTTTGCATCAAACCTTTCTGAAAGAGACGGTATTCCCTGCAGAGAGTGCGTTGTTACCGAGGTATCGGAAATCAAAACTATAACAGACAAGCTTGATGTTACACAGGGAAAGCTTTGCATTGGCTTCAGAAACACCGATGGCCTAATCAACAAAAACTACCCTGCCGCAGTTGTATATAACTCTATTTTCGGCGGAAGTGCCGTAAGCAAGCTTTTTAACAATGTCCGTGAAAAACTAAGCCTTTGCTACTATGTAGGAAGCTCGATTGACCGCTTAAAGGAAATTATGATAGTCAGAAGCGGTGTGGAGTTTGAAAATTTCAAAACTGCCTATGACGAAATTATGTATCAGCAGGGCCTTATGGAAAAAGGTGAATTTTCCGATGAAGAAATAGAATTTGCAAAGAAGCATCTTACCACGGCATATGAATCCAATCTTGACAGCATTGCCGCAACGGAGGAATACTACACAATGCAGATTCTCCTAAGAAGCAATGTTTCTATAGAAGAAATGACATCGAAAATTTCTGCTGTTTCCCGTGAAGAAATTATATCCGCAGCAAAAAGTATGAAAATAGATACAATTTATTATATGGATAAGGAGGCAGAATAATGGAATTTACAAAAACTTACTACGAAACGCTAAAAGAAACCGTTTATTCTGCTACCCACAAAAGCGGACTTCAGGTTATTCTTATCAAGAAACCCGGATTTAAAAAGAGTTATGCAACATTCAGTACAAAATACGGTTCAATAAATACGGAATTTGTAGTGCCGGGGGAAAGTGAAACGACCAAGGTTATTCCCGGAATCGCACATTTTCTCGAGCATAAGGTTTTTGAACAGCCTGACGGAAGCAATGCGTTCAATGACTTTTCAAAGTACGGTGCAAACGCCAACGCTTTTACAAGCTTCGGTGTGACAAATTATCTTTTCAGCTGTACCGACTATTTCTACGAGAATCTTGAAATACTTCTCGACTTCGTGCAGACCCCATACTTTACAGAGGAAAATGTTGAAAAGGAAAAGGGTATTATAGCACAGGAAATCAGAATGTATGAAGATGATGCCGAACAGACCTGTATGTATAACTGTCTTGAAGCAATGTACGAAAATCACCCCGTCAGAATAAATATTGCAGGCGGTGTGGAGGACATTATGAAAACCACTCCCGAGCTTTTGTATAAGTGCTATAATACATTTTATCACCCATCCAATATGGCGCTTATCTGTGTAGGTGACGTAGACGAAAACAAAATTGGGGACTGTGTTGAAAAATACATCAAGCAGGATTCTCCCCACGGAGAAATTACACAGGTTTTCCCCGAAGAGGATAAAAAAGTTTATAAAAGACGCATTGAAGCAAAATTTGACATTCCTATGCCGATGTTTATGATAGGCTTCAAGGACCCTGAAACGGGTGGAAGCAGTGAAGAAATCTTAAAAAGAGAAATCCTCACAAGCTGTGTTTTGCGTACCCTTTTCGGAAGAAGCAGTGATTTTTACAAAAAACTTTATGACGAGGGCACAATCAACAAAAGCTTTTCTCCTTTTTACGAGTATGAGCAAAGCTGTGGCTATGCGGCATTCTTTGGTGAAGCGGAAAATGTTGACAAAATAGAAGAAGAAATTTTTAAAACGGTAGCCAAGTCTAAAGAGCAGGGAATAGATAAGGAAGCCTTTGAAAGAGCAAAAAAAGTTCTTGCAGGCAACTTTATGGAGATTTTAGACAGTATAGAAAACTTCGGTAATGAATATATGATGGCATACCACAAGGGTGCAAATCTTTTTGAATATGCCAAGTTATGCGAAACTGTTACAGTTGAAGAAGCAGAAGAAAGGCTTGATACATTGTTCAGGGAAGAACAATGTTCAACCTCAATAGTTTTCCCAAAGGGGAGGGATGTAAATGAATAATATTTCATTTCCTGCATTGGGGATAAACCTTAAAATGGACCCTGTTGCATTTACTCTCCCCATAATAGGGGAGGTACGCTGGTACGGAATAATCATAGGACTTGGTATAATACTTGCATTCATTTACTGCTCCCATATAGCAAAGAAAGAGGGCATATCTTCCGATAGGATTGCAGACCTGCTGATATACGCTCTTCCCGTATCCGTTATCTGTGCCCGTACATATTATGTGGTTTTTTCCTGGGACCAATACAAGGACAACCTTGCGGATGTTTTTAAAATCTGGGAGGGCGGAATAGCTATTTACGGGGCAATTATAGGTGCAATAATTACGGGAATAGTATTCTGCAAAGTAAAAAAACTGGAAATCCTCAAAATTTTTGACATCTGCTGTCTGGGACTTATGATAGGTCAGCTTGTGGGCAGATGGGGGAACTTCGTTAATGCAGAAGCTTTCGGAGGTTACTGTAAATATTTCTGGGGAATGAGTATTAACGGGGGAAGACCTGTTCATCCTACTTTCCTCTATGAATCCTTGTGGAATTTAGCAGGACTTGTTATTTTATCCTTGCTTCACAAGAAAAAGCCCTTCAACGGATACACATTTTATTGTTACCTTATGTGGTACGGCCTGGGAAGATTTTTTATAGAGGGACTCAGAGCCGACAGCCTTTACATCGGTGGCTATAGAATATCCCAGATTGTGGCGGTTTTATGCATTGTTACGGGAATAGCAGCACTCAGTATTCTTACGGAAAAGAAAAATGCAAAATAATGGTACGGCTGTAACAATTTATAAATAGTAACCTATTGACTTATTTGGGTTTTCAATGTAAAATAAAGTTGTGTATTGTACATCTTTTTATGCAAAGGAGAGAAAATTATGAAAAGTTTAAAAAAACTTATCACTATGATTCTTGCTATTGCTATGATGCTTACAAGCGTAGGTATCGTGGCATTTGCTGAAACATCATTTAGTGATATTCAGGACGAAAATGTTGCATCTGCTGTAAATAAGCTTGTTGGATACAAAGTTATCACAGGTTATGAAGATGGCACTTTCAGACCCCAAAATGAAATTACAAGAGCAGAGTTTGCCGCAATTGTAACACGTATGAAGGGCGTTGCTGACAGCGTTCCTGCCGGTGTTATGACAGGATTTTCTGACCTTGACAATGATGAGTCACGTGCATGGGCACGTCCCTATGTAAAGGCAGCAGTTAATCTTGGCGTTGTAAACGGATTTGAAGATGGTACATTCAGAGCAGGGGAGCCTGTAACGTATGAACAAGCTGTAAAGATGCTTGTTTGTGCTATCGGTTATGAGATCGTTGCGCAGAGTGAAATGAATAAGATAAAGCTTACAAATCCTGATGCAACATGGTCAGCAGGTTATATTGCAGCAGCTCAGAAACACGGAATTACAAAGGGTGCCGTTACAGCTGAAATAACAAAGCCTGCTCTTCGCGGCGTTGTAGCAGTTCTTACAAGTAACTCCTATGACGTTCCAAAGCTTGAATCTTCAGAAAACGGCAACGGTGATATCATTTACGAACAGGGTGGTGCCACTGTTGGTCAGGACCAATATAATACTCAGGAGGAAATAAAGGGTATTGTATCAGGAACCTGTTATACCACTCTTTCCGGAGAAGCTGCTAACATAGAGCTTAATCAGATTGAGCTTACTGTTGGTACAGAGAAGAAGATTTATGAATTGACAAGAGAACTTAGAGATTCAATAAATCCTGAGGATTTAATCGGTAAAAGAGTTTCTGCATATTTTTCAAAGGATGAATATGCCATTGTAAAAATTGATGTAAAAAATAATGAAATAATTACCATTGATGAGCAGAACGTGGTTAGACCTCTTTCAGGTTCCAATATTAAGTATTACGACGAAAAGGGAAGAACAGAGACCGCTACTGTTTCCGGATATACTTTTATCTATAACGGAAAAGCAGGGGTAATTTCCGACCTT
>JAZUPX010000039.1:0-13575 GCA_045605405.1 Clostridia bacterium | reverse complement strand
CTTAAAAAAATAGCAAAGATTGAGGGTATATATGTCCCCTCGCTCTACGATCTTTCATATAACGAAGACGGTACAATAAAGAGTATGACACCTAACTGCCCCGAAGCCCCTGCAAAGGTGAAGAAGAGAATTATCTCGGATTTGGACAAGGTTACTTATCCCGACAAATTTATTGTTCCTTTCTCCGACATTGTGCATGACAGAAGCAATATCGAGGTTTTCCGCGGTTGTATCCGTGGTTGCAGATTCTGTCAGGCAGGTATGATTTACCGTCCTGTCAGAGAAAAAAGCGCAGATACTCTTGTAAAGGATGCCTGTGCCCTTATTGAATCCACGGGGTATGAAGAAATGGGGCTTTCCAGCCTCTCTACAAGCGACTATACACAGCTTCCCGAGCTTACGGACAAGCTTTTGGCACTTACGGAAAAGGAGAAAGTCAGTCTTTCACTTCCGTCTCTTAGAGTAGATAATTTCAGCCTTGACCTTATGGAACGAGTGCAGAAAGTCAGAAAAAGCGGACTCACCTTTGCTCCGGAGGCAGGAAGTCAGCGTATGCGTGATGTTATAAACAAAAATGTTTCGGAGGAAGACCTTATAAAATCGGCAACCCTTGCTTTTGAGGGTGGCTGGAACAGCGTGAAGCTGTACTTTATGATTGGACTTCCCTACGAGGATTATTCTGATATTAAGGGAATTTCCGACCTTGCGGAAAAGGTTGTGGAATGTTTCTACAAAAGTGACAAAACCAACAAACGCCGTCCCCCGTCTGTGACTCTTAGTGTGGCAAGCTTCGTGCCCAAGCCGTTTACTCCTTTCCAATGGGCGGCGCAGGACAGTATAGAAACCCTTTCGGAAAAACAACTTTTCCTTAAAAACGAAATCAGAAACCGTAAAATCCGCTATAATTACCACCAGAGTGATGTCAGCGTGCTTGAGGGTGTGTTTGCCCGCGGTGACAGAAAATTAAATAAGGTGCTTCTCCGTGCGCATGAGCTTGGATGTAAGCTTGACGGCTGGAACGAATGCTTCAGCCTTGAAAAGTGGGAACAGGCATTTAGTGATTGTGGTATAGATATGACGTTTTATACCCGTGCGCGTGATTATGACGAAATTCTCCCGTGGGATTTCGTGGACATCGGCGTAACGAGAGAATTTATGATAAACGAAAACGAAAAGGCAAAGCAGGCACTTACAACACCCAACTGCCGTGAAAAATGCAGCGGCTGCGGTGCGGCAAAGCTATGCAAGGAAAAGAAAGGATGTGTGTGCTTTGAATAACAACTACTATCTCCGCTACGAAAAAACGGAAAATGTAAAGTATGTATCACATCTTGATTTTGTAAGAATGTTCGGCAGAGCACTCCGCCGTGCACATCTTCCCATTGCCTATTCCGAGGGGTTCAATCCCCATCCGCTTTTGGGCTTTGCCCTGCCGTTATCGGTAGGATATACAAGCGAGTGTGAAATTCTCGAAATAGCACTTACGGAGGAGCTTTCTCCTGACGAAATTATGGAAAGATTTAACAGGGTTTTACCCGACGGTGTTAAAATCCTCTCTGTTCACGAGGGAAAGAGCAATATGAAAAAACTTGACATTGCTCTTTATCAGGTGTTCCCCGAAAAAACTCCATCGGGAATTGCAGAATTTCTTGCTATGGATAAAATCCTGATTGAAAAGAAAACGAAAAGCGGTATCAAGGAAACGGATATCCGACCCGATATAAAGGATATAAAAGTAACCTTGGGAAAAATAGAAATGATTCTTTCAGCAGGAAGCCGCGCAAACCTCAAGCCCGAGGTTGTAATTGCGGCAATGAATAAATACATTGCAGGATATAATAGCGGTGACTGCCGTTATCACAGAAAACAGATTTTTGATTTAGAAATGAATGTGATTTAATTTATGAAAAAGCAAAGCTTTCTTTACGGTGCGACGGTGCTTGCCGCCGCATCCATACTGTGCAAAATAATGAGTGCGGCACTTAAAATTCCTCTGGACAGGCTGTTTCTTCACGAGGAGGGAATAGGTGTTTACCAGAGTGCCTACTCTATATATAATGTTGTGCTGGCTTTCTGTGTGACGGGTATTCCCATTGCACTTTCAAGCCTTATTGCAGGAAGTGATGAAAAAGAGGCATCCTCTCTTTGTAAATCAACTCTTTTGTTCGTTACGGTTATAACTACCCTTTCTGGAACACTGCTGTTTTTATTCGCCGAGCCGTTGGCAAGAGTGCTTTCGGGCGGCGGAGATGCTTTTGCGGCACCGCCTTTAAGAGTTCTTTCAATAGCATTTCCATTTATGGGAATAATCAGCTCTCGAAGAGGGTATTTTCAGGGAAAAAGCATAATGACTCCCTCGGGAATAAGTCAGCTTGCAGAAAGCCTTGCAAAGGTAATATTGGGAATAGGTATTTGTGCAATGACGTATAAAATGGGAATTTCCTATGGTGCGGCAGGGGCAATAGCAGGCGTAAGTGCAGGTGCAATTTTTGCCGCGCTTGTTCTTGAAATTTCTTTCCGCCGTGCAAAGCCCGAAAAGGGGGAAGCTTCCTTTAAAAAAGCGTGGAAGGTATTTAAAATCTCAGTTCCTATGACCTTGGGTGCATTTGGTTTTACGGCAGTAATGCTCCTCGATACGGTAAGCGTTCCTCAGATTCTTTCCCGCATAGGGATTGCGGAGGGGGAAAGGCTCAAGCTTTTCGGTTACTTAACCCGCGCAAATACAATCTATAATTTGCCTGCTACGGTGATTTCTGCATTTACGGCAAGTGCCGTGCCTGTGCTGGCATTTGCAAAAGGGGACAGAAAGGCCCTCGGTGAAAACAGCGTCAGGGTAATAAAGCTCATATTCCTTGCGGCACTTCCCTGTGCGCTTGGAATGATTCTTTTCCCGAAAGAGCTGCTTCGTCTCATATACTCTTCACAAGAACATTGGGGGCTTCTAGCACTTACGGGTGTAACGGTGCTCGTTATACCCTATATGCAAACTGTTACGGCAATGCTTCAGACTCTCGGAAAGGTATGGATGCCCATTTGGATAAGCATAGGTGCAGTTATATTGAAATTTGTTCTTAATATCTTTTTTATAAAGCTCTACGGAGTGGAGGGTGCTGTTTTTTCAACAGCGGTAGCATTTGGATTGGGTGCAATTTTAAATACCCTGCTTCTCCTTAAAATCACCTCGCTTTCGGGTGGCGGAAAGATTATAGGAAAGCTCAGCTTGTGTGCCCTCATATCCTGTGGTGGGGCAAAAGTTCTGCATACTTTTACGGGCAGCACGCTGATGCTTCTTGTAAGCATCGGTATTGCAGCGGTGGTGTATTTTGTGCTTGTGGTTAAAACAAGGTGCATTATTAAGGAAGAATTTAAAAGGGGATGACAGTATGGAAAAGAAAATTGATTTTTATGAATTTTGCGATATAATTGAAAAGCTTCGTGCACCGGGCGGATGCCCGTGGGACAGGGAGCAGACCCATAAATCCCTTGCAACGTGCCTTCTTGAAGAGGCGTACGAGGCAAATGATGCAATTGACGAGGGCGACCCTATGAAAATGGCTGATGAGCTTGGCGATGTGCTTTTGCAGGTGGTTATGCACGCACAAATAGGAAAGGAAGAGGGAACATTTACCATTGACGATGTTACCGATGCTGTATCGAGAAAAATGATAGAGCGTCATCCACACGTTTTTGGTGATGTATCGGTAAAAAACAGCGAGGAAGTGCTTGATAACTGGGAGGAAATCAAAAAGAGCCAGCGCGGACAGAAAACTGTGTACGAAGCAATGGAAACTATTACAAAATCCCTCCCGTCACTCTCAAGAGCAACCAAGGTTATAGGAAAGGCTGTCAAGGCAGATCTTTACACTATTGAGAGTGAGGAAAAGCTCTCTGGAGAAGAAATTGGAACCAGACTTTTTGAGATTTGCGCCCTTGCCCGAAAAAACGGGGTAGACCCAGAGGCAGAATTGTCATTATACACAAAAAAATTTATCAAAAATTTTAAGAATATTGAAGAAAACACTTGAAT
This sequence comes from Clostridia bacterium, assembly GCA_045605405.1. GTDB lineage: Bacteria > Bacillota > Clostridia > UMGS1883 > UMGS1883 > UMGS1883. Next base: position 9,548 of record JAZUPX010000039.1, on the reverse strand, counting down.
ATAGGGAAATAATATGGTATTATAAGGAAGACATCAAAGTGCGGTATAATCGCAAAGTTTATATTTTATAAAAAATAAAAGGAGGAAAAATGATGAATAAGACAGAACTCGTAGCAGCAATTGCAGCAAACGCTGAGCTTTCCAAGAAGGACGCTGAAAAAGCTCTTAACGCTTTTGTTGGTGCTGTAGAAGATGCTCTTAAGAAGGGTGACAAGATTCAGCTCGTTGGCTTCGGTACATTTGAAGTTAGAGAAAGAGCTGCTCGTGAGTGCATCAATCCCCAGACTAAGGCTAAGGTTAAGGTTCCTGCTTCTAAGGTTCCCGCTTTCAAGGCTGGTCAGGCTCTTAAGAACATCGTTAAATAATTTAGCGATAAATAGAAAAAAGCAGTACGCAATGCGTACTGCTTTTTTGTTTGTAAAGTAAATTAAAAAGCCGTTTTCATTTGAAAACGGCTTTATTATATTTCAATAAACTTAAAAGGGAAGAATTTCCCAGAAGCGAGGCTCCATTGCCGCAACAACAAGTATTGCAATGCTTGCAAATGTAACGCACAAAAATGCAATTTTCCAACCGCCGTCATACTTTCTGCGGATTTTAAGAGCGTAATAAACCTGTGTAAGAACAAAAGCAATCAGAAGACCTAAATAAGCAATTGCATACGCTCTGTTATCCTGAAGCGGTGAGCGGATAATCTGCATACTGAGGAAAACAAACAGGAACATACCGCTGTAAAGATAATAGCCCTTTCTGTCCTTATATGCACTCCATGCGGCACAAACCATTGCACCCACAAGAGAAATCCACTTGAGAAAATCCATAAAAGTTATTGCTCCCAGAACTGTTGAGGAGAATGAGCACATTCTTCTGAAAAACATAAGAAGCAATGCATATAAAATTATAAATGAAGAAAGCAGGACGATTCTGTTGCTGAGTTTTTCCTTATCCTGTTTTGTAAGAGCGTTTTTCATTTTATCCCTCCGAGAGATTTTATCTACCCTCTTATTTTACAATGTATAGTGTAAAAAGTCAATCTTTTTCCTAAAAATTTCATATATTTAGGTCGGAATTTGTCGGGGCTTTTATGAGTAAAATCTTCTTATTATGTCTTCAAAAACCTTATCTGTCCCACTAAAATCCATTGCATCAATATAAAAGGCTTCTAAATCATCGTGTATATCCTTTGCTTTTTCGACAAGTGCGCATGCCTTGTCAAGAAGCTCCTTTGCGTGTTCTTGTCTTGCTATACATTCTTCCGCAAAGGGGACGGGACTGTAAAATTTTTCTTCCTCCGCGTTGCCGCCAAAACGAAGAAAACTATTCTGAGTGACTACCGCAATACGGCTGTCGGGGAAAATCAAGTGGTCGCATTTTTTCGGCATTATCGAGCAGGGGCAGTAAATAAAGCTTTCACCCTTGAGCTTTGCTCCGCAGGAAATTGCTTTCAGAATAAAATCGGCAGCCGCACCCATATCGTCATCAATTACAAATACCTTGTCAGCAAGGATATACGGAGTTTCGGGAAACAGCTTTATTTCGCCTACACTGACGGCGCTTAACAGCCTTTTTTCTGTTTTTGACTCCTCTGCACCTTTAAGCTTTCCTATAATGCTGTTTGCAAAGGCAAGAGCCTTTTTTCTGAGGATATAGCTTTCCGCATATCTCATATTTTCGGAAAGAAGTGCCGCTGCACCCTTGATATATGCTCCTGCTCCCTTGTGACAGTCGGAAACATCTATTGAGAGCTTTTCTATTTCACGGTTATTGGCGGAAAGCTTTGCTGTATCCCACAAATCTCCCGTATATACAATGTGGTGCCTTGCCCCCGGCAGAGAAGGGTCCTCCGTATGGGGTGCTGTACCGTCCATCATTGCAAAAGAGGCGGTGTGGTCGATTACTGCATCCAGAGAGTGCGGGTCTGATGCACAGGCAATAGCTTCAATCGTGTGTCCCTTATCTTCCGCAAATCTCATAACCCTTTTCATAAGGGATGACTTTCCGCTACCCGGTCCTCCCTTGAAAATAAGCAGCTGCATAGAACAATTCTGTCTTTGCAGCTGCTTAAAATAAGTAACAAAATCACTCCCCGAATTAGCACCGAGGAAAAATCTGATTTTTGAATCCATAATATCATCCTCCCTATCGCTTTTAGTATATTCAAAAAGGATGAATTATGTGTATTTTTTGTTTTATTTTACTGTAACTGTGGATGTTGCTTCGTCAAAAGTTACATCTACACCAAATGCTTTTTCGATAACGTCACCTGTTACGAAAGTTCTGTCAATCACCAAAACGGGAGCAACATGTGCATTTATAACACCGTCAGCAGTGAAGATGTTTGAATTTCCTATCTGCAGGGTTGTCACAATGTCACCAAGAGCTGTAAATACAGTCTTTGTTTCGCCATCCCATGCAACTGTTGCACCAATCTTTTCTGCAACGAAACGGTAAGGAATCATAACATTTCCGCCCTCCATATAAGGCTCGCGGTCAAATGTAACAACCTCATCATTTACCTTTACCGTAATGTCTGCGGCAAACGCTGCAGTAGCACCGAATACTGTAATAAGTGCTACAAGTACTGCCAAAATCTTTTTCATAAAAATCTCTCCTTTTGTTTTTATATATTTAAATAATTATTTTAAATCAATTTCATAGAAAATTCTGCCCGAGGCAGTGTTTGTGTACCACATAACCTTACCGTCAATTTCTACAGGCTGACAATGGGCTGAAAGATAACCCTCTGCAGCCTTTGCCTCGCCCAGAAGCTTTCCGTTTTTGTCCAAAAATGCATAGCAGAAGATGTTGCTTGTGTTTGCCTTCGAGTCAAACCTTTGCCACAACACCATAAATTTGCCGCTTTCAAGCTTTACAAGATAGGGCACGGATGCGCTCTTTCCATCTCCCGAGTAGTAGGTGAGAACCGTATTTTTTGTTTCCTTGCTGTCCTTATCGGTAGTCAGTATGATAATGTCTCTTTCCTCGGAGCTTATGCCTTCAATTGCCGTGTCGGAATAATCCGTAGCAAGAGAATGGTCAATAGAGCTGAGTGCCGTAATATAAGACTTGCCCGAAACTCCGAAACCGCCTATCATAGCACCTGTACAGTTTGCGGATGCAGGTCCGGGTACTTTAAATATACTTGTTGTTGAAAGAAGCTTTCCGTCAAGAGCCATTTCGTGGATAAATGCACCTCTCACGGGGTTTGCGTCGGAGTAATTCAGAGTCACGATTTTATTTCTGTCAAAATCCGCATACCCTTTAAGGGCGTGGCTTGTGTGGTTAGGCTGGAACTTGTCAAGGGAATTTACAACAGTCCAACTGCTTTTATCTATAATTACCGTCAGTTGTGTCTGCGGATTTGTGCCGTTTTGTTCCTTGTACTGGCTTCTTGCCGTGTGGAGAACAAGAAGATTGCTGTTTTCTGCCAAGGAAACATTGGATGCATCAAATGGAACGGAGGTCTTACAACCCTTTACAGGAATGTCCTTGACCTTTTTGAAATTTTTATCGTAAACAGAAATGTTTATAACTGTCAGAGCATCGCTGTCCTTTTGGTTTTCCTGACCGCATACGACATAATTGTATTCAAGCCCTGCCAGAAAACCGCCGAAAATTGGGTAATCAAGCTTGATTTTCTTGGAAGAGATATGCTTGAAATCACTGTCGTACTGCTCAATGTTCAATCCGCCCGAAAACTCAATTGTGCTGTATGTTCCGTCATCATTTTTCAAAAGATAGCTTTTTTGAGGGTTTCCCCAGCGGACCATCGTGTCTCCTCTTGAAATGATGCTTTCGTTTGCAGGAAGCTTTACGGAGGTTTCTTTGCTGAATGCCTCACCTTCTGCCTCATCCTTCTGCTTGAAAATGTCAACTGCACGGGTTTCTTCATTGAAAGTGTACCGTCCGTAAAGTGTTGCAAGGTCGGTTACATAAACGCAGGTGAATCCCCCAATATTAAAGCTTTCTAATTTTTTTCCCTGATAGAATGTTTCAATATCGGTATAAAGAACGTCCATAATGGGTGTTCCTATAGGTGCAGAGGATTCATTGTCAGCAAAATGGAAGTAATCCCTCACACCGCCCTTGCCCTCAGAAATTGAAAGGGTACGGGTAGTATCGTCATACCAGACCTCAAAGGGAAGTCCCATTGCATTGAGGTTTTCCACCACAATTGCCGTTCTGCCTGCAATATTGAAAGAGGGCACCTTTACACCCTCGATATATGTCACAATATCCGTGGATAAAACGTCGCCTGTTTTATCGCCTACGTTTGCGGAAAAAGCACTCGGCACAGACGAAGAAAGCGCAAACGTAAGAAAGGCACAGATAATTTTTTTGATTGTATTTTTCATAATAAACCTCCAAAGAAAGGCATAACCTAAGTTATTATAACATATAATGTACTTTTCTTCAAGTAGTTTCATCTATTTTATTTGTTTATCCGCTTCTTGACTTATCATCATAAAAATGGTAAAATTAAGGGTATGAAAGCGAGGTAGCAGTTATGAGCTATGCTGATATTGTTTTTAAGAAAAATTGCGAGGAAATATTAAATCACGGTTATTCCGACGAAAAGCTGGATGTCCGCCCCGTGTGGGAGGACGGTGTGAAGGCACATACGGTTAAAAAATTCTGTATTGTAAACCGTTACGATTTGCAGAAGGAATTTCCCGTAATCACCCTCCGCAAGACCAATCTTTCTGCCGCCGTTGACGAGCTTTTGTGGATTTGGCAGAAAAAGAGTAATAATATTAATGACCTCGGAAGCCATATCTGGGATTCGTGGGCAGATGAAAACGGTACTATCGGTAAAGCATACGGCTATCAACTGGGTGTTAAGCATCAGTATAAAGAGGGCGAGTTTGACCAGGTTGACAGAGTTCTTTTTGACCTTAAAAACAATCCCCAGAGTCGCAGAATTATGACAAATATCTACAACCATCAGGACCTTAATGAGATGGGGCTGTACCCCTGTGCATATTCAATGACCTTTAACGTAAGCGGAGATACCTTAAATGCAATCCTCAATCAGCGTTCACAGGATATGCTTACGGCAAACAACTGGAATGTATGTCAGTATGCGGTGCTTGTTCATATGATGGCACAGGTAAGCGGACTTAAGGTGGGCGAGCTTGTTCACGTAATTGCAGATGCCCATATCTATGACAGACATATTCCTCTTGTGGAGGAAATCCTTTCTAAAACTCCTTATGATGCACCCGAATTTGTAATGGACAAGTCAATTGACGATTTCTATAAATTTACTGTGGATAGTTTCAGATTTGAAAATTATCAGTTCCATACATTAGGCAAAAAAATCCCAGTAGCTATATAAATTATGGAGAAATTACTATGAAAATGATTGTTTGTGTTGCCGAGGATTTCGGCATCGGAAATAATAACGACCTACTTTTTTCACTTCCTCCCGATATGAAATTTTTCCGTGAAACCACCATGGGAAAAGTTATTATTATGGGAAGAGGGACTCTTGATTCTTTCCCCAATGGAAAACCTCTCAAGAACAGAACAAACATTGTCCTTACAAGGGACAAGAATTTTTCAAGAGAAGGTGCCGTTGTCCTTCATTCCAAGGAAGAAATTTTAGACTATGTAAAGCAGTTTGATACGGATGATGTTTTTGTTATCGGCGGCGGACAGATTTACTCAATGTTTAAGGATGTGTGTGATGAAGCACTTATTACCAAGGTTAGGAAAAGTGTTCCTGCAGATACATTCTTCTTTGATATCGACAGTGACTCTGAGTGGTATCTTTCCTCGGAAAGCGAGCTTATGGAACACGAAGGACTTTCCTTCAGCTTCTGCAGTTATAAACGAAAATAATAACCTTTTTGAAAGGCGGTTTGATTATGTTTTGTCCCAAATGCGGGAAAATAAATCCCGATAAAAATGATTTGTGCAGCAATTGCGGTGCAGTGCTTCACGAGGGGAGAGAAGATGCCCCCATGAAAAAGAACGGCAATTTAAAAGCTGTTCTCACTATTTTATTGATTATAGCAGTTATCGCAGCAGCCATAGTTTTGCTAAACGGCTGTGACCCTGGAAACATTATGCAGGATAACGTTACTTTTTAGGTATAACATCATATGGTTTGAAAACATAACTGAGTAGGTGTAACTTTGGAAAGACATAAGAAAAGCGGGAAATTCTTTGCTTTTTTAAAAAAATCATTAGACAATCACCCTATATTGTTTTTTGCCGTACTTAGCATTCTTGAAAATCTTTTTGTTGAGAGCTTAAGCAGGCATTCTATTTTAAAAGGCTTGTATCATATGATAACAAGCCCTGTTGTGTTTTTCTACAATTCTCTGATAATAATGCTGGTGTTGTCTTTTGCCCTGCTTTTCAGAAGACGGGTTTTCGGTCTGGTACTGCTTTCCGTTCCGTGGGCGGTATGCGGTATAGCAAATGCCGCCGTACTGGCATTCAGGGTGACGCCCATCGGTGCAATTGATTTCCAGATTATGCGTCTTAGCCTGATGCTTATGTACCTTAATAACTGGCAGAGAGTTCTGCTTTATTTTACGGTGGGGATTTTTCTTCTGTCAATGATTGCCTTGTGGATTGTCGGCCCTAAAATCAGCGGAAAAATGAACTACGGAAAAAAGCTTGCCTCAATTGCAGGCATCGGGGTGGCACTTGCAGTAGTTTCATTTGTGTCACACAGCATATTTGCCATAGGTACTGATTTTGAAAATATGGCAGGTGCATATGAAAATTACGGCTTTGTCTACTGCTTTTCCACAAGTGTGCTGGATACGGGAATAGATGAGCCGATAGACTATGACAAGGAACAGCTTGACGGAATACTGTCTCTGCTTCCCAAAACAAAAGGTACGGCAGGAAAGGAAAAGCCTGACGTAATATTGATTCAGATGGAATCATTTTTTGACACAAGGACAATAAAGGGGTTGTCATTTTCCCAAAATCCTGTTCCCGTACATACCTATTTAAAGGAAAACTTTTCTTCGGGATTTATGGAGGTGCCTTCATTCGGCGGAGGAACAGCCAATACAGAATTTGAAGTCCTGACGGGAATAAACTTAGACAGATTTGGACCAGGTGAATACCCCTACAAAACGGTTTTACTGAAAGAAACGTGCGAAACAATGGCGTACAACTTAAAGGAAAACGGTTACAGCACCCACGCGATTCATAACCATACGGGTGATTTTTACGGCCGTGATAAGGTGTACCCTATGATGGGGTTTGACAGCTTTCAGTCAATCGAGTATATGAATGGCTACGAAACCACTCCCTACGGCTGGTGTAAGGACAAGGCTCTTACGAAAGAGATTATGACGGCACTTACCTATGAGGATGAAAAAAATAAGATAAATTCAAACACTCCCCGTTTTGTATGGACTGTTTCCGTGCAGGGACATGGTGCATATCCATCAGAGCCTATCGAGGGAGAAACAAATGTCATCAAAATTAAGAGCGACAAGTTTGATGAGAAAGATAAGTGTGCAATTGAGTACTATGTACAGCAGGCGTGGGAAATGGATATGTTCCTCGGAAACCTTATTTCCGAATTGGAAAAGAGGGAGAAGCCCACACTCCTTATCGCATACGGCGACCACTTGCCATCGCTTAATATCACAGACGAGGATCTTACAACAGGAAGCGTGTATCTGACAGAGTATGTAACGTGGAATAATTTCGGACTTAAAAAGTCCGATAAAAATATTAAAACTTACGAGCTTTCTGCAGAGATTATGAGTTGGATAGGTTTCAATAACGGAAATATAACGAAACTGCATCAATATCATTCCTCGGGAAAAAGCAAGCTTTCCGAAGAAGAATATCAAAAAAGCATTACCTTTCTTGCATATGATATGCTTTACGGGGAAAATCTGCAGTTTGGCGGAAACAAGCCGTACATAGAACAGAATATGCGGATGGGAACATTACCTGTAAACATAACGGGAGCGGAGGTTCTGGACGGATGTTTGTATGTTCAGGGAAAGGGCTTTACAGCAAAGAGCAAAATTTTTGTAAACGGAGAGAAAATTTCTACGCAAATGATAAGTGAACACAGCCTTATGGCAGAGGATACCGAACTTCAGGCGGGGGATATAATAACGGTAGGACAGACCGACAGTAAAAGGGATGTACTGAGTTATTCCAATCCTATAACATACACTCCGAAAGAATAACAAAAAGGAAAAAGCGGACAAATTTTAAAAGCATTTGTCCGCTTTCAAAATTTTTCAAAATTTTACTTGACATTCTCACAATCATTGGTTATAATATTCGAGTAGCATATCTGGGTGTAGCGCAGTTTGGTAGCGTGCTTGAATGGGGTTCAAGAGGCCGGGAGTTCAAGTCTCCCCACTCAGACCAAAAACAGAAACCATATCCAAAAGGATATGGTTTTTTGTTTTTGTCGGGGAGACTTGAACTCAAAGTGAGCACGAGCCGTGAAGAAAACGATTGATAATCGTTTCCCCGCTTACCCACGAAATATCCACGATTTTTTACTGTTCTTTCCACTTGCAATAAATTTTTTATTATGTTACAATACTTTAGGCTAAAAAGGAGTTGAAACCTATGAAAAAATTTGAAGGAATTCTTATTACCACAGACCTTGACGGTACTATTTTAAAAGACGACAAATCAGTTTCCAAAAAGAATCTTGATGCAATAGAATATTTTAAGGAAAACGGCGGATTTTTCACTTTTGTAACGGGAAGACCTACATCCATTGTAGAAAGCATTTTCAATATGCTTCGTCCCAATGCCCCCATTGGCTGTTATAACGGCGGAGGTATTTACGATGTGGAAAAGAAAGAGTATTTGTGGCAGGTGCCTCTCTCACGTGATGCTCTTGTGCTTGTAGAATATATAGACAAGGCAATGCCCGAGATGTCAATTCAGCTTTGCGGATTTGAAAACTGTTATTTCTGCAAAACCAATGAATCTATGGAAAAGCATATTGTGTCGGGCGGTTTCCCCGACATACGCTGTCATTATTCCGAGGTGGAGGAAACTCTTGCAAAGGTGCTTTTTGCGGATTTGTGCGAGGAAAACCTCTTCAGGCTCGCAGATTTACTGAAAGAACATCCCATGGCGGATATGTTTGACTTTATCCGTTCAGACCCCGAATATTACGAAATTCTTCCCAAAGGAGTGAGCAAGGGCGACCTTCTTATGAAACTTGCCGACCTTCTGGGCGTAGACAGAAAAAGGACAATTGCCGTAGGGGATAACGATAACGACGTGTCTATGATAAAGGCGGCAGGCGTGGGCTATGCCGTAGCAAATGCAAGTAAGGCGGCAAAGGATGTTGCAGATATTATAACTGTCAGCAACGAAGAAGATTCCATTGCAAAAATTATAGACGATTTGGATAAAAATTTACTCTTTTAAAAGGTGATATAGAATGACTCAGAACATAAGAGAAAATAAAATGGGAACGCAGAATATTAATTCATTGCTTCTTTCCATGGCAATCCCCATGATGATTTCAATGCTTGTGCAGGCACTTTATAACATTGTGGATACAATGTTTGTGTCAAGATTGG
>JAZUPX010000038.1:0-4282 GCA_045605405.1 Clostridia bacterium | reverse complement strand
ATCTGCTGGGCAGCTCCATATTTGTGCCATTAGCTCAGTTGGTAGAGCACCTGACTCTTAATCAGGGTGTCCAGGGTTCGAGTCCCTGATGGCGCACCATAGAAAATAAGAATCACCTTTTGGTGGTTCTTATTTTTTATGCAGTACATTGGGGACTCGAACTCCGAGGGGGCAAAAAGCGTTAAGGAAACGATTGATAATCGTTTTTAGCTTTTTGGTGTGCAGTCCGGTACCGAAATGCAAAGCATTTGGGTGGACAAGCAGGGCATACGCGTAGCGGATGTGTCCCTGATGGCGCACCATAGAAGAAGCGTAATTTTGATACAAAATTACGCTTCTTTTTCTTTACTCAAAAGTACTCAAATAAGGGGTTTTTCAAAAGTAGTAAATATATTGTAAAATATTACATTTTATGTTATAATACTTTTGAAACATGAGCTTAAAGGTTGTAAAGCAAAGTGTTTTGAAAAAATCTTGTAAAAGGAGATATAAAAACATGAAGAAATTTGCATTTCATCTTTTTACGCTACTCTTTTTTTTAGCGTTATTAACAGCCACATATTTTGAACGGAAAATAGGTCCATTGGCAGCATTCCTTGCCGTAATAGTATCATCTATAATGTATAAAGTGAGAAATAAGAAAACAAATGTGGTTAATATTATTCTTTATTTATGGATTTGTATGGCTATTGCAAATGGAGTAAAAGATCATAACAGATATATTCCTGAAATGATCTATATATTGATAGCATACATAGCTGCTATTATGAATTATAGAGAATATGACCCGTCGCCCAAATCGAACTATCCGGAGGGAGTAAAGGATTTCTTTAAACAGGGTGGAGGTGATTGATACTTTTTCAATGAAATTTGCCTGAGGCAAGTGAAACGGTTTTCTATTTCACATCAACGAAGTTGATATTTCACTCAAATAAAATATCTCTATGGTTTGGCTTTGCCATAGAAAAACAGCACCTAAAAGCAGGTGCTGTCTTTCTATGTGTTTACCTGATCCTGTTCACAAGCTTATAATAGCCCCAATACAAAGGGCTGTTATTTTTTTTTGCTTCATCAAGAATTTTCTTAAATCTATCAACATCTTCGATGGGGAAATAAGTATGATTTAATTCCCATGTAATATCATTTGCTGTTTCCAGCATTTTCTTCCCACAACCGACAATAAGGGGAATCAAATTCTCCTCAAATGCCTTTCTTGTGTTTCCACCGAAGAAATTTGTACCTGGACAGGTTTTAGCGGATTTTCCTTTTGTGTAGTCACCTAATTTCTTTCCTGATGCAGTCCACCAGCCGTGGTATACAATTGCATTTTCAGGCTGAAGGGAGAATTTTTTCATAAGAATTTTTACAACGTTTACGATTGCATCTCTCTGCTCTTTTCTCATTATGTCTCCGCCTGTGTCAAAATTTCCTACGCACTCTATACATATGGCACCTGCATTTGCTCCCTTTATGCCTGCAGGAAGCATTTCCATACTCCTTCCCGTCACTATTGCTCCGTCAGGAAAAATCGTAAAATGCTGTGCTATGTCGGACCATCCATTGGTGTTTATGTGATAATTTCTCATTCCCGTCTGCATCTGGATATGATTGTCCCCTGTAAACTGCTTGTAGCAAGGGATATATGTATGGTGAAGCTGAACAAGCTTTATTCCGCGGGAAACATTAAGCGAGGTTATGTACTTTTCAAACTCTTCTGTGTTATATTTTCTGAACTCACTCATCTTATCAATCCTTCCTTGTACATAATATGTTTGATTTTTAAAATTATGTTTCTTCACTTTTCTCTTTTAAGGTTTCCAATGCTTTCTTTAAAAACGCCGGATACTTAACGCCCATACGCCCGATATTTTCAACGACACTAAGCCCTTCGTTACCCAAGAAAAAGAATATTGTTGCATTCCGAACATAGCTTGTGCCGGTGATAAGGTCAACCCTTACCGCCAATGCTACAAGGAAAAAGATGCACAATTTTTTAACAATGCCTTTAAATCCTACCGCACTTGAGGCACCTCCGTTTTTTGTTTTTCCCGACTTGTGAAAAACAAGGGCAACGGTCATCCCCGTTATGTAATCTACAATCATAAAAAGGACTAATGCTTTCAAAAAAGAGTCCCAACCGCCAAATGCTTCCGCTAAAACGCTTCCCATACTTGCACAGACAGCAAGCAGGGTATTTTTAATTGTCGTGTTCATTTTTTACCTCCTCTACATAAATCTGTCTTTCATTTTTCTCAAAATCGTATCCTGCACCTGCCGTTACATAGGATTCTGTAAATCCAAGCTTTATTTCGCCTGTTTCGTTGTCGTATTCGTCGCAGACCTTTTCATCTAGAGTAATTTCGTGAAGCTTGTACCCCTCATTGGGACTGATACGATAAGACAATATATTTCCGTTGGCATCTGTTCGTGCTTTGAAGGTTGCGTGCTCTATTTTAGTTTTAATTCGTTTATACATTTCACCACTCCTTATGCCAATGTAAGATTCCACTTTTTATTATCTATCAGTTCCGCCCAAGTACACTCTGCACCGTTATATTCTGCCGTTGCTCCCTCTGCTTCAAGTGCGTTAAAAACGGAAGTTTTGAAAGTTAGTGTGTAGGTGTGTTCGCTTGTAGTTCCTGTATAGTCTTTTAAACAAGATATAATACTTTTCATACTCTCCACGCTTAACGGACAAGCAGAAAAGCTTATGCTTTTATCAAGTACACCCTCTAAAACTATGTTTTTTAGTTTAGAGCAACTATCAAACGCACCATTGAAACTTGTAATGTTACCTTCTGGCGGAAGAATAACTTTATCAATCGTCACCAGAGGTGAACCACTTGTGCTGGCAAACACTCTGTCGAACACACCTGATACTCCTGAAAAATCACACTCTGGAATTCTTGTAAGCCACGCCATTCTAAAAGTTTGAGTATCACTATTACTACCGAATTTGAGGTTTATACCTAATTTCTCAATATGCTCTGCAAGGTCATACGCTTCATGTAACCAATTATGATAAAAAAAACAATACGAATTAACAGTAAAATCCTTATTTGGTTTAAATGTATCTTTGTTCCAACCCTGCCCTGCAAAGGCATATTGCCCATAATTAAAATTATTCCAAAACTCGTTATACTCCGCTTTTTTTCCTGCCCCGTATACCTCATTTACACCGCTTGCCATTTGGTCAAGGGTAAGTGCTTCTGCACCTCCTGTCTTGTCACGGATATTATCGGCGATAGCTGTCATTTTTTCTTTTACGCTCATTACCACGCACCTCCAAGAATAGCATCTTCTACATAATCTTTTATTTCCGCTTTATCTTTTTCCGTCCAGTAATCTACTCCTTTTTGGGGAGAATTACCTTTCTCACCCTTAACCATACCAACATTAAAGGAGTAACCAGCTTCCCCGTTCACGGTCAAAATGAGTTCTCCGTTTTCGCTCAAAGATACTTCGGGTTTATTTGAAGAATCGGGATAATGAAGCCACAAATCTCCGCTTTCATCTACGCTGAAGCTGTAAAAACCATTAGACGGAACAACACTTCCGTTTATGCCACTATCTCCCCTTTCACCTCTTTCGCCCTTGTCACCTTTTTCGCCTTTATCTCCCTTGTCGCCTTTTTCACCTCTTTCGCCCGGAATACCCTGAGGACCCTGATTTCCTTTCTGTCCCCGCTGTCCGCGGTCTGCAATCATCTGCCAGAAATCACTGTTTTCGGGAGATACTTCCTGATTTTCCTTGATGCAAACATAAGAACAACCTTTGTAAAAAACCTTATTCCCCACCTTATAGAGAGTGGCACTGTTGTATTCCTCCCAGACACTATGATTTTCACAATAGGTGTCTATGCCGCTTTGCGTTTCCTCCATCAGGCTTTTTACACGAGGCATCAAAGCTTCAAATTCACTCTGAAGCTGCATTGCCTCACTTGGACTTATGGGAACAATTTCATCGCTAAGCTCCGAATGACCCACAAAAAGACTGTCGCTGACAGACTTATTTACAATTTCGGGGTTTGATTCAAAATATCCCTCTACCGTAAATGTACACCAGCCCGGTATCCTTGTAGCGTTGGCCGGAATAAAGGTTTTATATTCGTTCTGGTTTTCTATGTCGGGAACAAGAATTACGCTCGTAAGATTTTCTCCCTTGCTGTCACGCCAGAGAACTCTTTTGGAAAATCCTGCCCAACTACTGTCAAAGATGAATTTTACATTGCAGAGATTTGACTCTCCTGCTGCACCTGCATTTTTGTTGTTTTTTGAAATAA
>JAZUPX010000037.1:0-3728 GCA_045605405.1 Clostridia bacterium | reverse complement strand
AGTACCTGAGTTTTTCCGCTTCCTGCAGCGGCACTTACAACAATTTCGGATGGTTTTGCAAATATTGAATTTTCCTGTTCTTTAGTCCATTTCATTTTCCAAAACCTCCTTTTCCAGAAGCTCCCATACCTCGTCGTTTTTCAGATTTGGTACTGTATTTACCGTACAACCTGAAAATGCCCCGTCAAAACGGCATAATTGAGCATACTCACACCATTTACAGGCATTCTCCGTACATTTAATCGGGAAATATCCTTCGTATATGTTTTGTGCAGCTTTTTTAATCAAACGGTTGATATGCCTGAACATTGAATTGAAATTTTTTGCTGTGGCAGTTTTGCCAGTTTTCAATATTTCCTTTCCTCCCATATGCTCAAGCATATCGTATTCGGAGAGTACAATTCCGTCCATTCTGCGCATATCAAACCTTTTTTTCTGTATTACATCCTCGGAATCCTCGGGATTGACATTTACAATCGGGTCTGACAGGTTGCAGTAAAGAATACCGGCAGGGGAGTATCCGTTGTCGCAAAGGGTTGAAAGGTATACAAATAATTGCAGTTGAACACCGTGATAAACATCTGACAAGGAAAGTTCCTTGTCAGTACTCTTGTAGTCAACGATGCGAACAAAATGTCCTTCCGTTCCGTCAGGAAGAATTACTTTATATTCGTCAGCTCTGTCAATTCTTCCCCGAAGAACTATCTTCTTTCCGTCGGATAAATTGATTTTTGTAGGCTTGAAGTTTCCGTCTTCATCAAAGCTGATTTCATATCCCATAGGAATGAAGTCACTTTTAACAATATGGTGCCTTACGGCATAAACAGATTGCTCTGCAGTTCTGCAAAGCCTCTTGAAAAGTGCATTTATTCTGGGTATATCAAGCATAAATGAGTTTACACCTGTAAGAATTTCTGTTAAAACAACGGGAGTATTAAGGTTAATAAAGTCATTGTCAATGGTTTTCCAACTGAGTTTATTTCCGTTACCGTCAACAGAATTAGAGATAAGCTGAGAAAATTTATCAAGGAAATCGTGTAAAAACGAGCCGCTGTCCGATACATTAATCTCAAAGGTCTTTTTTGGTTCAAGCTTAAGCAAATATTTTGCGAAGTATGAAAACGGACATTTATTATACGCCTCAAGACGTGTTATGCTTGTGTGCATATCATCTCCGATAAGCTTTTCAAGAATGCCAGAATAAATACGCTTTGAAGAATTCGTATACTCTGTCATATTAATTGCCTGTTTCAAAAGGGGAGAATACTCTTCATCCTTGCTGAAATAGTAAGCCGCGGCACTCATTTGAGGAGAAAGAGGTTTTCCGTCATTATTATATTCACGAATGTGTGAACAGAGCAAATCAAAGACTGCTTTCTTTGAGGTAATAATATTGCTTTCGGTGTCAGTAATATCCTCCGTGTAATTTATATCAGGGAAAATGGAGGATATTCTTTCTATGATTTCGGAGGGAAGCAATGCCTGAGAACCACTATCTGCAGTAGCATAACTGATATAAAGCCTTTCTTCCGCGCAAGTAAGCGCATCATATACCAATAACTGCTCGCTCTGTGTTTTCTGCAGAAGATTGGGAGGCATCTCAATACCGTAGGCTTCAAGCATTAACTTGTCGTTATCGCTGAAAAGACCGTTTTCTGTGGGATATGAGGGGAATACACCGCTGTTAGCACCCACAATAAATACTGCTTTTGCACCGTGCACCTTGATTCTGTCAATACTTCCAAGGGTAACACAGTCAGAGGATGAGGGGATAGTTCCTATTTCCACAGCTTGCAAACCCGACTTAACAACCGTGCGGAACTCACGGAGAGTAAGAATTTTTTCGCCGAGAACAGCACATATATCATTAAAAATTTCCACAAGAATATTATATACCTGCATTGTTTGGAGAGCGTGAAGATTTTCACCATTCTCTTCAAGCATATTTGCATAATTGCGTACTTTCTTTTCGAGTCCAGTTGCATCAAGGAAGTCAAAAAGGAATGTGCACTTATCTGAAACCTTACTGTCTGTTTTCAATTTCTTAATAAGCTCATTAAGGGGTGTGTATACTTTTTCCCTGACGGAGTTTATATAATCCATTTTCTCAGGAGTATACTCACCATTTGAAAAAGACGCTTCTCCGCTGTAAACTTTGCTCTTGAATGTGAAGGGCCTTCTCCATGCGTAAGAGTTCACTCCTGTTGCAAGGCAGTAATTCTCCAATATATCCGATTCCTCCTGAGATATCGGGGAAAAAGGACTTTTAATATATGCAAAAATATTTTCGTAACTGAAACCGCTGAGTGCAATATCAAGAATTGATGTTATATACATTGCAATGCTGTGCCCCGAAAGAGCAATTTTCCTGTCTGCAAACACAGGAATGTCGTAGAAAGGGAAGACACGGTCAATAATTCCCTTGTACAGTTCGGCATCACGGGCAACAATGGAAATATCTCTGTACCGCATACCGAAATCCCTTACAAGACGGGTTATTTCCCGTGCGGCATTATGAATTTCCGAAAATCTGTTCTTTCCGCAGAAGATGTTGATTGTCCCGTCTGTACCTGCAAATTTAGGAGTATCGTCCTCAAAGTAGCATTTCTCCAAATGGCGAAGCATCGGGGAGGCAGTCAGCATAGCATCGGGCATTTCTGTTGTCGGTAACTGTTTTACGTTACATTCTTTTGCAATAGTACAAAGACGATTATATGTTCTGTTTACGGTTTCAAATAACAAATCTCCATCCGTACAAAGTGCAACAGTAACAGACTTTGCCTTTTTCATCATTTGTTTTATACATTCATATTCGCTGGGGTCAAAATCGGTAAACTGGTCTATATATATATGCTTGTCCGACAGAAAATCACAGCTATCGTCAGCAAGAATGTCAGCCAGTACACTTAATTTGTCATTTTGGTCGGCAATTTCCGATTCAGCAATTTCTTTAGCATATGCCTCATATATTACGAGCGAATCCTGAAGCTTTTTCCGTAAAAGCTCATCCTCTGTTTTTTCTATCGCATAGGTCAGTTTTTCGGGAGTAATACGGTATCTTTTAAAGGTTGTAATAACATTAGAAGCAGTTTGTGCAAGCTCACTCTTTTTTACAAGTCCCTCGAACAAACGGAAATTTTCTGGTTTTACAGAATTTGCACAATAGCTGACAAGCATTTCGAAAGAAGCGTTGTCTGCAATAAACTCAGGAGAACCATAGGTTGAAAAAACCGTGTCGGCAAGACGCATAAAGCTTAAAACAACGGGCATTCCCAAACCTACCATGCCAAATTTATTTATTAACATTTTTTCTGCGGTAAAAGAAAACTGCTCAGGCACAATATAAATTACATGAGCATCTTCAGTCATATCATTTAGAATATATGTACTTTTTCCGCTTCCGCTTCTGCCTCGGATAATTTTAAGTGACATTGTTATCCCACCTATAATATGATGGATATATTATACTATATATTGTTGAAACTTTCAACACCTAACTCAAATTATTGTTTAAATTATCTTTTGCTATTGAAATAAGACCTTGAATGTATTATAATAACAAAAGAAAAGGGGAGAGTTAATATGGATAAAAAGAAAATTGAAAGAATTAACGAACTTGCACATAAGAAGAAAACAGTTGGCCTTACCGAAAAGGAAGCAAAGGAGCAGGCAGAACTCAGACAGGAATACCAAGTCGGAGGCCAAGCGGTCTTAGGAAGACAACTGTT